>DATLAK010000126.1 GCA_035527535.1 Armatimonadota bacterium | reverse complement strand
CGCGGGCGTGCGGCGTGCGCGGCGGCGAACGCGGCGAGGCCGCCGATGAGCGCGCACGCCGCGATCATCCTCCAGCGCGGTCGCATTACCCCCAGCACCGAGCGCATAGTGGTCTCGCGGTCGGTCATGCGATGGCCCCCTTGAGCACCGCCAGCAAGGCGGGCGCGCGCAGCACCGCCAGCAGCTGGCGCGCGTGGAGGTCGAAATCCGCGTTCTCGGCCATGCGCTGCGCGAGAGCCCGGCAGCCCGCGCAGCGGAAGAGGGCGTCAATATCGTCATCGCGCAGCAGCCCGGCGAGGGTGCGCGCGACCAGGCCCAACCGCAGCTCGCGCGCGAGGGCGCGACGCCACCGGCGCTGATAGGCGCGCAGGAACGCCTCGTCGAAGCGGTGGCAGCGGCACGCGGCCACCGTTACCTGGGCCGCGATATCGGCGGAGATGAGCCCGAACAGGACCCCTCCGCCGGTGGTGGTCTTGACCTGGCCGGCGGCATCGCCGACGCTCAGCGCCCGTTCCGCATAGGTGCGGGGCGAGGGCGCCGCGGGGATGGGACCGCCGTAGGGCGAGCTGATGGGCGCGCCGATGCGGTCGCGCAGCGCCGGGTGCTGCAAGAGGTGGTCCAACCGCTGGCGCGCCGCGCCGAACGCGCGCACCCCCACCCGCGCCCGGCCATCGCCCAGCGGCACCACCCATCCGAACGACCCCGGCGCCAGGCTGCGCCCGCAGAACACCTCCACCCGCCGCAGGTTGCGCACCGCCGCCTCCACCTGCACGCCGTGGGCGTAGGACGCCACCGGGCGCAGGCCGATCTCGGCACCGATCCGGCCGCGGCTGCCGGCGGCGACGATACACATGCGCGCCTCCAGCCGCCGCCGGTCGCCGTTGGTGCCGACAGTGACGGAGATGTGATCGCGCGTGCGCTCCACCCTTTGCGCGCGCGCCGCCAGGAGGTAGCTCGCCCCCGCCTGCGCCGCCAGGTGGGCCAAATGACGATCGAACGCCGCGCGCTCCACGACATAGGCCCGGGGCGCGTCAACATCTATGGTCACGGCGTGGCCGGCGGGCGAGTAGGCGGTGAGACCTGACAACTCGTGCATGATGGAGTCGCGCGGCAGGCCGAAGCGGTCGAAGACCTGGCGCCCGATGATGCCCGTGCAGTGGACCGGTTCGCCCACGGCGGGGTGTTCCTCGATGACGACGGCGCGCAGGCCCGCCTGCGCCAGCTTCCAGGCGGTGAAGCTGCCCACCGGTCCCGCCCCGATCACGATCACATCGGCGTCCATCGGCTGTCCCTCAGCGTTTGCGTTCGCGGCTCGACCACTTGCCCTTGGCGGTGATCCGGAAGGAGGCGAGCAAGAGCCTGAGATCGAGCATGAGGCCGGCGCGGCGCACGTAGAGCAGGTCATAGCGCAGCTTGTGGCGCGGGGGGGTGTGGTAGCGGCCGCGCACCTGGGCCAAACCCGTCAACCCCGGGCGCACCAGGTGGCGCCGGGCGTAGTTGGGGATCTCGCGCACGTAGCCGGCCACCAACACGGCGCGCTGCGGGCGCGGCCCGACCAAGCTCATCTCGCCGCGCAGGATGTTGACCAGCTGCGGCAGCTCGTCGAGCGCGGTCTTGCGCAGGAGCGCGCCGACCCGCGTGATGCGGGGGTCGTTCTCCCACGACAGCACGGGGCCGGTGGCGCGCTCGGCGTCGCGCACCATGGAGCGAAACTTGAACTGGCGGAAGGTGCGGCCGTGCCACCCCACACACTCCTTGCAGAAAAACACCGGGCGCCCGTCCTCGAGCATGATGGCGGCGCAGATGAGCGCCCACAGCGGCGCCGACACGATCAACCCCACCGCCGCGAGCACCGCGTCGCCCCCACGCTTGACCGCGCGGCGAGCCGCCGCCGCCCCCGGCGCCCCGATGAAATCGGGGTGCAGGCTGAGCGCCCTCTCGGTCATGCCTCGCCTCCCATCGCCGCGCATACGCCGGCCGGCTGCCGCCGTGCGGCAGGGGCAGGCGTGCAGGTGCTTCGCAGGTAACGCTCGTGCCATACCATGAACATGAGCAGCCCCCACAGGTTGCGGCTGAGGTCGCGGCGGCCGGCGAGGTGGTCGTCAATCAAGCCGGCCACCGCCGCCGGGTCGAACACCCCGCAGCGCCGCACCGCGGCGGGGGACAGCAGGTCCAGCAGCAGGGGGCGCAGTTCGCCGCGCAGCCACGCCGCCGCCGGGATGCTGAAGCCGTGCTTGCGCCGCCGCAGCAGCGGCGGCGGCAGCAGCCCCCCCACCGCCCGCCGCAGCACCCGCTTGCGCTGCAGCCCGCGCACCTTCATGTATGCGGGCAGCGACGCCGCATACTCGACCACCCGGTGATCGAGCAGCGGCGGCCGCGTCTCCAACGAGTGGGCCATGCTCATGCGGTCAACCTTGGTCAGGATGTCGTCGGGCAGATAGGTCTTGGTGTCCACGTACTGGAGCTTGGTCAGGAAGTGCTGGCCGTCGAGGCTCTCGTAGTAGCGCGCCAGGATCGCCAGGGGATCCTCCCACGCGGCGGCGGCGCGCCAGTCGCGGGAGTAGAGGCGGCGCTTCTCGACCTCGGTGAAGATCACCCGCCACGCGTGGTGGCGCTCCAGCGGCGGCAAGTGCGCGCTCGCGACGAAACGCTTGGCGAGGTAGTCGAGGCTGTTCTTCTTGTCGGACACCGGCAGGCGCGCCACCAGCGGCTCGATCAGCCGGCGCCGCAGCAGATGCGGAATGCGCTGGTAGGTCTGCGCCATGTCGTCGGCGGTGTAGGTCATGTAGCCGCCGAAGATCTCGTCGCCGCCGTCGCCGGAGAGCACCACCTTGACCTCGCGCGCCGCCATCTGCGACACCAGGAAGGTAGGCAGAGCGCTCGAATCCGCGAACGGCTCGTCGAAGTGGTCGGCGATGCGCTCGATCAGCGCCGCCGCGTCGGGCGTGACGATATCCTCGTGGTGGTCGGTGTCGTAGGCGCGGGCGACCAGCCGCGCCGCCTCCAGCTCGTTGAACGACTTCTCCTCGAAGCCGATGGAGAAGGTCTTGACGCGCCCGCCGGCACGGGCGGCGAGGGCGACGACGGCGCTGGAGTCAATGCCCCCGCTGAGCAGCACCCCCACCGGCACGTCGCTCAGCAGGTGCGCGCGCACCGCATCGTCCAGGAGCCCGCGCAGCTCGTCCGCGCGCGCCTGCTCGTCGCCGTCGCGGACGTAGGGGACAGTTCCTTCCCACCCCGCGCCCGGCCGCAGCCCTGGGCGACGGGGAACTGTCCCCTCGCTCCCGTGCAGGTCCCAGTATTGGCGCAGCCGCATCTGCCCGCCGCCGCAGCGCAGCAGGTGACCGGGCGGCAGCTTGCGCAGGCCCCGGTAGATGGTCATCGGCGCGGGAACATAGTTGAAGCTCAGGTATGAGTGCAGCGCCTCCGGGTCGAGGCGGCGCTCCACCCACGGCGCCCGCAGCACGGCCTTGATCTCGGAGCCGAAGGCCAGCCAGTCGCCGGCAAGGGCGTAGTAGAGGGGCTTGATGCCGAGGCGGTCGCGCGCCAGCAGCAGCGACTGGCGGGTGTCGTCCCAGATGGCGAAGGCGAACATGCCGCGCAGCCGCGGCAGCATCTCCTCGCCCCACTCCTCGTAGGCGTGCACCAGCACCTCGGTGTCGGAGCGGGTGGCGAAGTCATGCCTGCCCTCGAGCTGCGCGCGCAGCTCGGGGGCGTTGTAGGTCTCGCCGTTATAGACGATGGTGACGGAGCCGTCCTCGTTGTGCAGCGGCTGGTGGCCGCCGGCGAGGTCAATGATGCTGAGGCGGGCCATGGCCAGGGCGACGGGGCCGGCGGCGAAGACCCCGTGGTCGTCGGGGCCGCGGTGGCGCAAGGTCGAGCACATGTCGGCGGCGGTGGCGCGCCGGGCGCGGCCGCGCGAATAGATATTGCAGATGCCGCAGATGCCGCACATAGATGCCTCCGTCGGTGCCGCGATCGGCGGTCAGATGTCGGCGGGCCGGGTGTGCCTCAGCGATGAGAGAACGGCCTCGCGTTCTCTCCGCCCCCAGCGCTCCCATAGCTCGAGGTACAGCGCCGCCGTGCGCTGCACCGTGCGCGCGACCGAGAACTCGCCCGAGATGCGCCGCCGTCCCTGCGCCCCCAGCCGGGCCGCGCGTTCGGGGTCGGTCAACAGCTCCGCCAGCGCGCGCGCCAGCGCCGCCGCATCGCGCGCGGGCACCAAGAGCCCGGTCGCGTCGTGCCCAACGATCTCCGCCGTGCCGGCGATGGCGGTCGCCACCACCGGCAGACCGACGTACATCGCCTCCTGCACCGCGCGCGGCACGCCCTCCCACAGCGAAGCCTGGGCGAAGACGTCCATCGCCCGCAGCAATTCCGGCACGTCGTCGCGGCGCCCCAGGAAGAGGCAGCAGTCGGCCACCCCCAGCGCCCGGCTGCGCACGCGCAGCTCTCGCTCCAGCGGCCCTTCCCCCACGATCAGCACGCGTAGGTCGGGGAAGCGCGTTCTCAGCATGCGCGCCGCCTCCAGCAGGTACGGATACCCCTTGGCCTCCAGCAGATGCCCCACCGCTCCCACCACCGGCTGGCCGGGCGCCAGGCCCAGGCGCTGCCGCGCCGCGGCGCCATCCACCGGCGCGTCGAAGCGCGAGAAGTCAATGCCGCTGCGAATGGTCACGATGTCGCGGCGGGCGCAGACCCCGGCGCGCACGAAGTCTTCCCCCACCGTGTCGCCGATGGCGATGAGGCGGTCGCACCAGCCCGCCGCCAGCCGCTCCGCCCACCGCGACGCCCAGCGGATCAGCGGTCTCTGCGCGTCGTGGAACGGCACCGCGTGCACCGTGTGCACCACCACCGGCACCCGGCAGCGCGCCGCCGCCAGTCGCCCCAGGATGCCCCCCTTGGTCGAATGGGTGTGGACGATGTCGAAACCGCCGCGCCCGCAGAGGCGGATGAGAGCCGCCAGCGCCCGCAGGTCGGCGAGCGGACGCACCGGGTTGTCGAGCGTCGGCACCACCGTCACCGCCACCCCGGCCGCGCGCGCGGCCGCGATCAGCGGCCCGCCCGGGCCGCAGGCGATGGCGCTGTCGAAGCGGGCGCGGTCCATGCGCGCGGCCAGCGCCAGGGTGTTGTGCTGGGCGCCGCCCAGGGGGCGCGACTGGGTGATGACGTGGAGCACGCGCAGCGGTCGCGCATCCGTCATCTAGCGCACCTCCCGGATGAGGTAGAAGGTCATAGCGGCGCTGGCGGCCGCGGAGAGCGCTTTGCCCACTTCGCCCCAGGTGTCTTTCTCGCGCAGGATGACCGGGCGCGAGGGGATGACGATGATGTCGCCGACCTCCACCTGCTTCACCAGGTCGCGCCGCAGAACGGCGCCGTCGGCGCGCAGCACCACCACCCGCCCGGCGTTGGCATCGTCGTCGTAGCCGCCGGTGCGCTGGACGTAGTAATCAATGGGTTGCCCCGGCGCAAACAGCACCGCCCCCGGGCTGACCGCCGCCCCCGTCACCAGCACCGTCGTCGGGCGCCGGGGCACGATCAGCAGGTCCCCCTCCTCCAGCGGCACGTCGTCGTGGTCGGGGTCGGCGATGACGGCGGCGAGGTCAATCGGCACGCGCCCGGAGCTGATGAGCTCACTGAACTTTTCAGGCGCGGCGACGGCCACGGCACCCGTCGCCTGGTCACTCGACGCGGCGACGGCCACGGCCGACGCGGCCGAGGGCGCCGGTGTGACCGGCGCGGAGGGGCCGGGGGAGGGCAGGAGGGGCGCGGCTCCTCTCGCCGCCTTGGCGAGCTCCAGTTGGTACTGGAGCTGCGCCCGGGCTTCGGCTTTGGCCTGGACCTGGCGCGCGATTTGCTCCTGGTAGTCGGTCACCATGTTGCCGATGCGGCGGATGAAGACCGCGCCGGTAACGAAAGCATCATCCGTAACTCCGCCGGCGCGGCGCAACAGATGGCCCAGCGTCTCGCCCCTGCCCTCCAATGCGTAGGCACCCGGGAAGCGAACCTCGCCCGCTATCCTCACTGTTCGCGGGGCGCGTTGATATTGGCCCACCTCCGGCACCAGCACCCGGTCTCCGTCGCGCAGCTCCAGGTTATCGGAGCTGCCGCCGGCGCTCAGCCGCCTGAGGTCGGCGATCATGATGGTGGTGCCGTCCGCTCCACGCGTCCGCGCCACCTCCGCCCATTCCGCCGCCTCCGGCAGCGTGCCCCCCGCCTGGAACAGCAAATCGCTGATAGTCATGCCCTCGGTGCGCTCGTAGGTCCCGGGGTGGCGCACCTGGCCCACCACGCTCACCACGCGCGGATCGCGCACATGCTCCGGCGAATAGATGATGACGCGATCCCACCGCTGCAGCAGCGGGCTGTCACCACCGTAGAGCGCCTGTTCGAGATTGAAGGGGATGAGGGTCACGGTGGAGTCGGCGTTGGTGCGCCGGATCTCGGCGCGCTCCATGTAGGTCTCGCCGCGCAGCCCCTGCGCCGCCTCCACCAGGTCGGACACGCGCATGCCCGGCTTCAGCTCGTACACCCCCGGGCGCGCCACCTGCCCTGTCAACTCGATCGTGTTCATGCGTTGGTCGAGGACGCGGTAGATGGTCACCAAGTCGCCATCGCGCAGCTCGACCGGGTTATCCCCGGGCTGCGGAGCGAGCACCCGGCCAAGGTCGAGGTCGAGCACGATCCGACGTTCGTTGTCCTGAATGCGCTCGATCTGGAGGCGGCGGATGTCGGTGGTCGGCTCGATGCCGCCCGCCATGTGGATGAGGTCGGCCAATGATTCGTTCGGCAGCATCTCGTAGGCTGTGACTGTTTTCAGTGGGGCCAGCCGATGTGCCCTCTCATGTGGTACCGCCCCCGGCTGTGGCGGCGCCGCGACAGCGGCGCCGGGGATGACAGGCGAGGGTCCTTCGGCAGGCTCAGGGTAAACCGCCCTCTTTGCCCCGGGCATAGGCCCCAACAACCTTCTGGGCGAGGGTCCTTCGGCAGGCTCAGGGTAAACCGCCTGTCCCACATCCTCCGGCCCATCTCCACTCTCCGAGGTCACACCCACCTCGTAGGGCGCGCGCCGCCGCACTTCGCCGCGAATGCCGACCGTCTTCCCGACGACCGGGATGAACAGCGTGTCGCCGGCGACCAGCCGGTAGTCCCGCGTGCGCTTGCCGGTGAGCAGGAATTCGTAGAGGTCAATCACCCCCACCTCGCGGTTGCCGCGCAGCAGGCGGATGGAGCGCATGGAGCCGCGCTCGTTGGGCCCGCCCGCCAGGTAGAGGACGTTGAAGGCGGTCGAGAGCGAGCTGACGGTGTAAGCGCCGGGACGGGTCGCCTCGCCGGCCACCAACACCCGCAGCGAGCGCAGCGAGGCCAGCGTCACTTGCCCTTCGACGTGGGCGAAATTGCGGCCCAGGCCCGCCAGCAGCTTGCGTTCGAAGTCCTCGATGGTCACGCCGTTCGCCGTCACCAGCCCCAGCAGGGGCACGTGCACCTGCCCGCGCGGGTCCACCGTCGGTTCGAGGGTGGTCTCCTGGCCGATGACGCTCCAGAAGGTGATGCGCAGCTTGTCGCCGGGCGCCAGGAGGTAGTCGCGCGGCGCGGCGGTGTCGGGGATGGGGGCGAAGGTCTCGGGGGCGTTGGCGAAAAAGGCGTAGCCGAAGGGGCGCAGCAGGTTCGCGGCGGTCAGCGCGGGCGTTTCATCCGCCGGCGTGCGCCCGGTGGCGGCGGCGGACGATTGCACAGCGGTGGTGGGAGCGGAGGGGGGCGGCGCCGCTGGAGATGGCTGCTCGGCATCGGCTTTGTTTTCTCCCGCTTCGTGCGGGATCTGGGGTTCGGGCTGCTCGTTTTTCGCTTGTGCCGCCGCGGCGCCGCCCGACTCCGGCTCCGTCATAGCGCCCCTCGTCGGCATCGCCCACAGCCCCAGCGCGAGCCCTGCTGCCAGCAGCATCACCACCCGCAGCCGCGACGGTGAGCGACCCTGGGGCCCCCGGCGATGACCGGGAAACCCCCGGAGCGACATGACGGAGCCCGAAGCCAAAAGACCCTCCGCTGAAAAACAAAAAAACGCCTCTCCGGCGACGTGCGCGTCGCCGAGAAAGGCGTTCTGAACCAGCCCCTGCCCGCGCCCTCGTGAGCGCGAGCGTCCCGGGTATTAGCTTGAGACCACTATCGGCTGCAAAGATTAGCACGCACCCCAGACCGCGTCAAGAGCGCGCTGAGGCGATTTTGCCATTCGTTGTGCGCCCGCCAGACAATGAAGCCAACCCGCGGCGGGCAGGATTGTCCGCCGCCGCCCGCGAAGGCGAGAACACTCTGTCCCAAGGAGCGGACCATGCCCCAACGCGACGTGAATGTTGGTTTCATCGGCCTGGGTCACATGGGCAAGCCCATGGCGCGCAACCTGCTGCAGGCGGGCTATCCCTTGGTGGCGCACAACCGCAGCCGCGCCGCGGTGGACGACCTGGCGCGGGAGGGCGCGCAGCCCGCCGCCTCCGCGCGCGAGGTCGCGGAGCGCGCCGATGTCGTCATCACCATGCTGCCCGATTCGCCGGACGTGGAACTGGTGGCGCTGGGGCCGGGCGGCATCGTCGAGGGCGCGCGGGAGGGCCTGGTGGTCATTGACATGAGCACCATCCTGCCGCGCGCCAGCCGCGACATCGCCGCGCGCCTGGGCGATCAGGGCGTAGTGATGCTGGATGCGCCGGTCAGCGGCGGCCCGCAGGGAGCGCAGGCGGGGACGCTGGCGATCATGGTCGGCGGGCCTAGAGACGCCTTCGATCGCTGCCTGCCGATCCTGGAGGCGATGGGGCGAAAGATCGTTCACATCGGCGGCAACGGCCAGGGGGCGATGGCCAAGCTCTGCAACCAGGTGGCGTGCGTGCTCAACCTGGTGGGAGTGGCGGAGACGCTGGTGTTGGCGCGGCGGGCGGGGCTGGATTTGGGGCGAGTGCTGGAGGCGGTGGGCGCGGGCGCGGGGTCGTCGTGGATGCTGGCCAACCAGGGGCCGAAGATGGCGGCGCGCGATTTCGCGCCGGGGTTCTTCATCCGCCTACAGCAAAAGGATCTCCGCCTGGTGATGGCCGCCGCCGAGGAGATGAACCTGCCCCTGCTGGGCACGGCGTTGGCGCAGCAGCTCTTTCGCGCGCTGGAGGCCGGCGGCGAAGCCGAGCTCGGCACCCAGGCCATCATCAAGGCGGTCGAGCGGCTGGCGGCGCTGGACCGGCCCATCTGAACCACACAGAACATCATAGACTTGCCCGCCGCTAGTGGCGGCGGTGGTCCTGAGTGGGGGCGGTTCGCGAGCCGCCCCCACCAGCTCATGGCGCGCCCCGCCCGCATCTCAATGCGCTTCCGGGAAACCGTGCTTGCCGATGAGCGGCACGAAGACGCAGCCGCAGTCGTAGCGCTGCTTGATTTCCCCGCCCTCTTTAGTGGCGACGACCAGGCTCTGCGCCGCGCGGTTGCCGACGGGGACGACCATGCGGCCGCCCTCGGCGAGCTGCTCGATCCAAGGCAGCGGCAGGGCAGGGGTGGCGGCGGTGACGATGATGCCGTCGTAGGGCGCGTGCCCGGGCAGGCCGAGGGTGCCGTCGCCTACCACTACCTCGACGTTGTCGTAGCCCAGCTCCGCCAGCAACCGCTGCGCGCGCGCGGCCAGCTCGGGGATGCGCTCGATGGAATAGACCCGGCGGCACAGCTCCGCCAATACCGCCGCCTGGTAACCGGAGCCGGTGCCCACCTCCAGCACCCGCTCCGCCCCCTGCAGCGCCAGCAGTTGGGTCATGAGCGCCACCATGTAGGGCTGGGAGATGGTCTGCGCCGCGCCGATGGCCAGCGGGTGGTCGCCGTAGGCGCCGGCATCGGGGACGGGGACGAAGCGGTGGCGGGGGACCTCAGCCATGGCCGCCAGCACCCGCTCATCGGTGATGCCGCGGCGGCGCAACTGGGTCTCCACCATCTGGCGGCGCGCTTCGGCGAAATCGTCCATCGGTGGCGGCTCACGGTTGCTGGCCGGCGGACCACGGAACGCGGCCGGCGTCAATCGCCGGCCGCGTGACGGTAGGCCTGGTCCGCCGCCTCGGGTCGCGCCAACAAACCTCGGGCCCAGGCGCGCACGCGCGCCAGCGCGCCCGCAGGCGGAGGCGGCTCCCCGCGCGGCGCCTTGCGCGGCTCGGGGCGGGTCATGAAGCGCAGCGAGCGCTCCCCCGGCGCGAGCATTCCCAGACGGCGCGCCTCGAGCTTGACGCCTTCGGGGGTCTGCAGCACCTGCGCCTGCTGCGCCAGGCGGTCGTGTTCGGCGTGGAGCGCGTCAACGCGTTCCTGCAGCACGGCGATCTCGCGGCGGGTCTGGAGCTCCTCCGCATAGGGGCACACCAAGCGCCACGCCGCGTAGATGACGATGACGCCGACGATCCCGCATAGCCCGCCCGCGACGGTCAGCCGTGCCAGCTTTGCACCTATCACCCTCACCCTTGCTCCGGCGCCATCCCAGCGAGCTGCGCCCGGTCGCCGGTGAAGTTTCGCCGACGGGCGTCAGGTTCCTCTTCGCCGGCGCCATTCGCGGTTGCCCGGGCGCGCTAGCCGCCGATGACCTGCACCTTGATCAGGTTGGTGTGCCCCGGGATGCCCACCGGCACCCCGGCGCTGATGACCACCAGGTCGCCGTCCTTGACATAGCCGTGCGCCTTCGCCGCCGTCTGCGCGCGCGCCAGCATCTGGTCGGTGTTGCGGCTGGCGGCCACCAGCAGCGGCCGCACCCCCCAGATCAGCGGCAGCCGCCGATAGGTCTGCGCCGACGAGGTCACGGCGATGATGGGCGCGCGCGGGCGGTTCTTCGACACCATGCGCGCGGTGTGGCCCGAGCTGGTGGATACGAGGATGGCCTTGGCGCCGAGGTCGTGGGCGATGGCCACGCACGATTCACTGATGGCGTCGGTGGGGGTGGTGGACACGATCAGCGATTTCTCGCGGCGGATGGCGTCGAAGTCGAGCAAGCCCTCGGCGCGCCGCGCCACCTTCTCCATCATCCGCGCCGCTCGCACCGGGTACTTGCCCACCGCCGTCTCCCCCGACAGCATCACCGCGTCGCTGCCGTCGAGGATGGCATTGGCGATGTCGGCGACCTCGGCGCGGGTCGGGCGCGGGCTGGCGATCATGGATTGCAGCATCTGGGTCGCGGTGATGACCGGCTTGCCCGCCAGGTTGCAGCGCCGGATGATGTCCTTCTGAATCCCCGGCACCCGGTCGAGCGGCATCTCCACCCCCAGGTCCCCCCGCGCCACCATCAGCCCGTCCGCCGCCGCCAGGATGTCGTCCAGCGTCCGCACCGCCTCGTGCTTCTCGATCTTGGCGATGATGGGGACGACGCGCCCCCGCCGCTTCATTCGCCGCCGCAGCGGCGCCAGGTCCTCGGCGCTGCGCACGAACGACATCGCCACCCAGTCCACCTCGTGCGCGAGGCCGAAGTCCAGGTCCCGCAGGTCCTTGCGGGTGACGGCGCCCACCGGCAGCACCGTGTCCGGCAGGTTCAGGCCCTGGTGCGACCCCAGCGCGCCGCCGTTGACCACGCGGCAGACGATGTCGCCGTCGGCGATGGAGGTCACCCGCAGCTCGATGGCGCCGTCGGCGAGCATGACGCGCTCCCCGGCGCGCAGGTGCTGGGCGAGGCCGGGGAAGGCGACGCGCACGCCCGCGAGGTCGCCGGTGACAGCGCGGGGGGTCAGGGTGAAGGTTTGCCCGCGACGCAAGTGCACCTCGCCGGCGGCGAACTCGCCGATGCGCAGCTTGGGGCCGCAGAGGTCCTGCAAGATGCTGACGGGGCGGTCGAGTTCGTCCGCCAGGCGGCGAATGGAGGCGAGATTGCGCGCGTGCTGCTGGTGGGTGCCGTGGGAGAAGTTGAGGCGCGCGACATCCATGCCCGCCGCGATCAGCGCGTGCTGAACGCGCCGGGAATCCGTCGCCGGGCCCAGCGTGCAGACGATGCGGGTTCTTCTCACGGCGTCACCTCCGTGACCACGGCATGGCAGCCGTCCCCGGCTGCCATGTACCTCCGCCAGGCGGGACGCCTGGCCTACCGGTTGAGGTTGTAGAACAGCCCCGCGCCGCCGTAGCGGGCGGCCTCGCCCAGCTCCTCCTCGATGCGCAGGAGCTGATTGTACTTGGCGACGCGGTCGGTGCGACAGGGGGCGCCGGTCTTGATCTGCCCGGCGTTGGTGGCGACGGCGATGTCGGCGATGGTGGCGTCCTCGGTCTCGCCCGAGCGGTGCGACACCACCGCCGTGTACGACGCCCGCTTGGCGGTCTCGATGGCGGCCAGGGTCTCGGTCAAGGTGCCGATCTGGTTGACCTTGATGAGAATGCTGTTGGCGACGCCCAGGTCAATGCCCTTGCGCAGGCGCTCGACATTGGTGACGAACAGGTCGTCGCCCACGATCTGCACGCGGCGGCCCAGGCGCTCGGTGAGCAACTTCCAGGTGTCCCAGTCATCCTCCGCCAGGCCGTCCTCGATGGAGACGATGGGATGGCGCGCGCACAGATCTTCGTAGTAGTCCACCATCTCCGCGCCCGCGCGCTCGGCGCCTTCGCCCGCAAAGACGTACTTGCCCTTGGCGTAGAACTCGGTCGCCGCCGGATCGAGGGCGAGAGCGATGTCGGTTCCCGGCTCGTAGCCGGCCTCGGTGACGGCCTGCTGGATGATCTGCAGCGCCTCTTCATTCGACTTGAGGTTGGGGGCGAAGCCGCCCTCGTCGCCGATGGCGGTGCTGTGGCCGCCCGCCGCCAGCACTCCTTTGAGGGCGTGATAGACCTCGGCGCCCATGCGCAGACCCTCGGCGAAGCTGGGCGCGCCCAGGGGCATGATCATGAACTCCTGGATATCGAGGTTATTGTCGGCGTGCTTGCCGCCGTTGAGGATGTTCATCATCGGCACCGGTATCCGGTGAGCGCCCACCCCGCCGATGTACTGGTAGAGCGCGAGGCCGACATGCTCCGCCGCCGCCTTGGCCACCGCCAGCGACACGCCGAGGATGGCGTTAGCCCCGAGCTTGCCCCGGTTGGGGGTACCGTCGAGCTCGATCATCGCCGCGTCAATCGCCGCCTGCTCGGCGGCCAACATCCCCTCCAGCTCGGGGGCGATGATGTCGTTGACGTTGTCCACCGCGCGCAGCACCCCCTTGCCGCCGTAGCGTCGCTGGTCGCCGTCGCGCAACTCCACCGCCTCGTGGGTGCCGGTGGAGGCGCCCGAGGGCACGGCGGCGCGCCCCAGCGAGCCGTCGGTCAGGTACACGTCAACCTCGATGGTGGGGTTGCCGCGGGAATCCAATATCTCGCGTGCGAGGATGCTGTCGATCTCCAAGTGACTGCTCCTTCCAGGATTGAGGCTTCGGTGCGGTATTATAGCAGAGCGCCGAGGCGCCTTCAAGGATCCCGTGTGGCACACCCGCCCTCGGGTGTGAGGGCGCCGCGATGGCGGCGCCCTGCCGTAGGCGAGGCTTGTCCGCCGGCAGTGTGGCGGGGCGCCTGACTCACTTCCCGCGATACCCCATCTCCGCCCACACCCGGCGGGCGTGGGTGAGCGCGCGCTTGCTGGGTTTGATCTCGCCCTTGATGCTGGGCCACGGCTGCCCGGGGCGGCGATCCTCCGGGAACGGCGACCAGTCGTCATGCTCGTAGCTCGCGCGCACCGATTCGTCCCTCAGATCGGGGATCTCGAACGGCGCGCCGTCGGCCAGGCATGAACGCCAGGCTTGCACCGCGATCAGCGACATGTCGAGGGCGCGGTAGACGTCCAGGTAAGGCTGCACGTGGTCGCGGATCGCCTGCGCGAAGTGGTAGGTGGTGAAGAAGTCTCCTCCGCCGTGTCCCGCCGCGCGCGCCAGCTCGCCGTGCACCGGGAACTCCGGCAGGTAGGTCTTCTCCGCGACGTCGCCCGCCCGCCGATCCCACTCCTCGTGGGCGATGCGCACCATCTCCGGGTTGCCGGCGCGCAGATTCTCCATCAGCCCGCGCGTGCCGTGGAAGCGGTACCACACGCTGTGGCCGCGCATGAGCAGCCCCATCAGGCGGGCGACCGCCCCGTTGTCCAGCCGGCACAGCATGACGGCGCCGATGTCGCCGCGGCGGACGTGGAGCCGCTCGCGGTCGCGCGGGGAGCGCGCGATGCTCAGGGCGTTGACGCTCACCGGCCGCGTGTCGGTGACATACATCACCGGCGCCATGGCGTGAGTCGGGTAGTAGGTGGGCGGGATATGGTTGCGCCAGTGGTTGACGCCGGGCGCCAGCCGGTTGATGTCGTCGGCGCTCATCGGGTGGTTGTATTCGCCCTCCGCGTACTGCACCTCGCCGATCTCGCCCGCCTGGTAGAGGCGGCGCATCTCCTGCGCGTGGCGCATGTAGGCGTAGTTCTCGGCGAACATGTAGATCTTGCCGCTTTGCTCCACCGCGCGCGCCAGCGCCACCCCCTCGGCCAGGGTCTTGCAGGCCAGGGTCTCGCTCATCACGTGCTTGCCCGCGGCCAGCGCCTTGATCGCCAACGGCGCGTGTTGGTGGCAGTAGTTGGCGAGAATAACCGCGTCCAGGTCGTGGGCGAGGAACTCGTCGTAGTCAGTATAGGTCGCCACCCCCAACTGCGCGCCGGCCTCGCGCAGCCTTTCCTCCCAGGTGTCGCACAGCGCCGCCAGCTCCAGGCCCGCCCACTGCGCACCGCGAGCGAAGACCAGCCCCCGCCGCGCGCCCACCACTCCCACGCGAATCTTCCTCGTCGCCTTGCGTTTCGGCATTGCGTTTGCTCCCTGAGCACTGCTCCAGATGACGCGTAACGAGCTCTCCGTCAACCATGTTTCGAGGGATTCCTTGGGCGCGCCATGTCAATCGCGCGCAACCGCCCGTAGGGGCAAGGCATGTCTTACCCCTACCTGTGTCGCGCCCGGTACGACCCCGAAGACCACCCATCAATTCATCGTTGACGCAGTGCTAGCGGTCGCGCGACCATTTCTCCGCGTCCTGCAGCAGCGCCTGCCGGCGGCGCGGGCGCCGACTCCTATTCCGAGTCGCCGTGCCGGTGGGTGGAAGTCGCCGGCGCTATCCCCCGAAGAACCCGCGCACCGCGACCTCCGCCAGCCCCAGCACCGGCCGCGGGTAGGCGAGGACGAGCACCGCCACCACGCAGATGAGCAGCACCAGCGCCGCCGGGCGGGGAATGGGGATGGGCGACGCCTCCACGGGGTCGAAGATGTAGGCGTGCTTGATGACCATCAGGTAGTAGTAGAGCGACATGACGGTGGTGAGCACGCCCAGCGTCACCAGCCACCACAGCCCCTGCTCGATGCCGGCGGCGAAGACGTAGAGCTTGGCCCAGAAGCCGGCCAGCGGCGGGATGCCCCCCAGCGACAGCAGCAGCAGCAGCAGCGCGAAACCCAGCGCCGGCGAGCGCCGGCTCAGCCCCGAGTAGCCCGCGATGTCCTCGCGCCCCGTCGCCTGCGCCACCACCGTGACTACGGTGAAGGCGCCGATGTTGGCGAAGGTGTACTGCAGCAGGTAGAACAGGGCGCTGGCCGCGCCGAAGGGGCTGGCCGCGGCGAAGCCCACCAGCAGGTAGCCCGCCTGGGCGATGCCCGAGTAGGCAAGCATGCGCTTGATGTTGGTCTGGGGGATGGCGACGACGTTGCCGTAGAACATGCTGGCGAACGACAGCCCCGCCAGCACCAGCGCCCACTGCGGCGCCGCCGGCAGCAGCGGCCCCAGCAATACGCGCCCCACCACCGCGAAGCCCGCGCACTTGGAGGCCACCGACAGGTAGGCGGTAATGGGCGTGGGCGCACCGTGATAGACGTCGGGCGCCCACATGTGGAAGGGCACCGCCACCAGCTTGAAGCTGAAGCCGGCGATGATGAAGGCGATGCCCAGCGCCAGCGCCGGCGCCGGTATGACGAAGCCCCGGGCGAGCGGGGTCGCGGTCTGCATCAGGCCCTCGCGCAGGCCGGCGAAGACGGTGGTGCCGGCGGCGCCGTAAACCAGGCTGATGCCGTAGAGCAGGGTGGCGGAGGAGACGGCGCCGACGAGCATGAATTTGAGGCCCGCCTCGCCGCTGCGCTGCTGGCGCTTGAGGTAGCCGGCCAGCGGATAGAGGCTGATGGTGCCGAGCTCCAGGCCCAGGTAAAGCGTCAACAGGTCGCCCGCGCCCGCCATCAGCATGAAGCCGGTGGCGGAGAACAGGAGCAGGGCGTAGTATTCGCCGGGGCGGCGCACTTCGCGCTCGACGAAGTCCGCCGACGTCAGCGACACCAGCACTACCGCCAGCAGGAAGATGAAGCGGAAGAAGACGGCGTAGTGGTCGGCCAGGTAGAGCCCGCCCATCGTCTCGCCGATCACGCCTCGGCGCGCGAAGGTGACGGCGAGGATAATCGCCGCGCCGATGGCGGCGCCGACGCCGAGCCGGCGGCCACCCAGGCGCGGCCACGCCAGGTGCGCGCCCAGCACCGCCAGCGCGAGTCCCAGGGTCGCGATCTCCGGCACCAGCAATGACAGGTTGATGGGCATGGCTTAGGGCACGAAGCTCCTGATGGCGGTGTCAATCAGGCCGATCATCGGCCCCGGCAGCACCCCCAGCAAGATCAGCAGCGCCGACAGCGCCACCAGCGCCACCCACTCGGTGGTGCGGGCGTCCGGGATCCCCTCGTAGCGCTCCTTGAACGGCCCCAGAAACACGCGCTGGAGCACGCGCAGGACGTAAGTGGCGGTGATGACGATGCCGAACACGGCGAGGATGGCAAGCACGGGATAGACGCGCCAGGTGCCGAGGAAGACCAGCAACTCGGCGATGAAGCCGCTGGTGCCGGGGACGCCGAACGACGTCAGGCCGCCGATGGTGAAGGCGGCGGCGATGCCGGGCATGCGCAAGGCGAAGCCGCCCATGGACGGCATGTCGCGGGTGTGCGCCTTCTCATAGACCAGGCCGACCAGGGCGAAGAAGAGCCCGGTCATGATGCCGTGGGAGAACATCTGGAAGACGGCGCCGTTGAGGCCGACGGGGTTGAGGGTGGCGATGCCGAGCATGACCACCCCCATGTGGCTGACGCTGGAGTAGGCGATGACGTACTTGAGGTCGGTCTGCCCCATGGCCGACATGGCGCCGTAGAGGATGTTGACGACCGCGATGCCGCCGACCAGGGGCGCCCAGAAAACCGCCCCCTGGGGCAGCAGGCCGACGCCGATGCGCAGCACGCCGTAGGCGCCGAGCTTCATCAGCACGCCGGCGTGGAGCATGCTGACCGCGGTGGGGGCGGAGGCGTGGCCGTCCGGGGACCAGGTGTGCAGCGGCCAGATGCCGGCGAGGATGCCGAAGCCGACGTAGAGCAGCAGGAAGATGGTGCGCTGCAGGCCGACGCTGAAGGCGCCGTCGCGCGACAGCGCGGACAACCGCAGGAAGTCGAACGTGGGCTGGGGCGCGCCGGAAAAGAAGTAGATGCCGAGCAGGCCGATGAGCATGAAGGCGCTGCCGACGAGCAGGAACAGCGTCAGCTTGAGGGCCGCATACTCCTTGGGCCCGGTGCCCCAGATGCCGATCAGCAGGTACATGGGGAGCACCGCGATCTCGTAGAAGAGGAAGAAGAAGAACAGGTCCATCGCCGCGAACACGCCGAAGACGCCGGTGACGAGGAAGAACAGGGCGGCGTAGAACTCCTTGGTGCGATGCTCGACGGTCCAGGAAGCGAAGGATCCGGTGCAGATGATGAACGCGGTCAGCACCACCATCGAAATGCCGATGCCATCCACCCCCAGGTGGTAGGACAGTCCGAGCTGGGGCACCCATGGCACCTGCTCGATGAACTGCACGCCGCCCGCCCCGCGATCGTAGGCGAGGAACAGATAGGCCGCGATCAGGACGGTGGCGCCGGAGGCGATGGCGGCGGTGAGGCGCACCGCCAGCTTCGCCCCCCGCGGCAGCGCCATCATGACCACCGAGCCCACCGCCGGGAACGCCAGCAGCAGGGTCAGCACGTGCGCCTGCATCCAGTTGGCCAAGTTATCCATGTCCCTACGGAACCACCGCCAAGCTCACGCCCAAGTACGCCAGCGCAAACCCGATGACGGCCGCCGCCGCCAGCAGCACCAGCGCGTAGAGCTGGAGCTGCCCGGTCTCCGCCTGACGCAGCCAGCGCCCCGCCACTCCGGTCAACCATCCCGCGCCGTCAACGAAACCATTGACCACATGGCGATCCACCCAGGCGAAGATGCGCGATGCCGCCAGCACCCCGCGCGCCACCAACCCGTGGTAGAAGTCGTCCATCCACCACTTGTGCTGCACGAAGTGATAGACCGCCAGCGCCCCCGGGCTGGCGATCCCGGCGACGCGGTTGCGCCCGCCGCCGTAGATCGCCCACGAACTCGCGATGCCGAGCAGCGCCAGCCCCAGCGAGGCCCACACCACCCAGGCCGCGTGGGCCGCGTGCGCTTCGTGCGCGCCCAGGAACCGGTTGAACGCCATGCCGGTGGCCGCGTGATTGAGCAGGCCGCCCGTCGCCGCCAATGCCGCCAGCACCACCAGGGGGAACAACATCACCCATGGCGATTCATGCGCGTGTTTGCGCTTGGCGTCGCGCGCCGGGCCGCTGAAGGTGACGGCCCACATGCGCGTCATGTAGAACGCCGTCAGCAACACCACCACCAGGCCCGCGCCCAGCAGCAGGTCGCGCCCGCCCACGCCCAGCGCCGCCTCCAGGCCGGGGGAGGTCGCCACCGTCGCCAGCACCGCGTCCTTGCTGTAGAATCCGCTCAGGGGCCAGATGCCGGCCAGCGCCAGCGCGCCCACCGCCGCCGTCGCCGCGGTCCACTTCATGGTGCGGCCGAGGCCGCCCATTTCCCACATGTCGTTGGTGCCGGCGGCGTGGATGACGCTGCCGGCGCACAGGAAGAGCAGCGCCTTGAAACAGGCGTGCGTCGTCAGGTGAAAGATGCCGGCGGCGACGCTGCCGGCGCCCAGCGCCAGCATCATGTAGCCGAGCTGGCTGATGGTCGAGTAGGCGAGCACGCGTTTGATGTCGCTTTGCACCACCGCGATGGTCGCTGCCAGAAACGCGGTGAAGGCGCCGATGCACGCCACTACCACCAGCGCCGCCCCCGAGGCCTGGAACACGAAGAACGCCCGCGCCACCAGGTACACCCCGGCGGCGACCATGGTCGCGGCGTGGATCAGCGCGCTCACCGGGGTCGGGCCCTCCATCGCGTCGGGCAGCCACACGTGCAGCGGGAACTGCGCGCTCTTGCCTACCGCCCCGGAGAAGATGAGCAGCGCGACCACGGTGACGAACGCCGACTGGCCGAAGAAGAAGGGGACGAGTTGGTTCCCCTCCACCACGTGGCGCAACTCGATGAAGTTGAACGTGCCCCCGGCGTAGGACAGGGCGATGATGCCGATCAGGAACCCGACGTCGCCGAAGCGGGTGACGATGAAGGCTTTCTTGGCGGCGTTGGCGGCGCTGGTGGTCTGGTAGTAGTAGCCGATCAGCAGGTACGAGCACAGCCCCACCAGCTCCCAGAATACATAGAGCTCCAGGAAGTTGCTGGCGATCACCAGCCCCAGCATGGAGAAGCTGAAGAGCGACATAAACGCGAAGTAGCGCCCGTAGCCGCGGTCGCCGTGCATGTAGCCGATGGAGTAGATCTGGATGAGCAGGCTCACCAGGCTGACCACCACCAGCATGATCGCGCTCAGGGGATCGAGCAGGGCGCCGACCTCGAGGGTCAAGCCGCCCGCGCCGGTCGCGACCGCGGGGGCGATGGCGAGCCAGGTGACGCGCTGCTCGATCGCCGCGTGCGTTGGATCGTGCCACCGCCCCGCCGCCGCCGCCAGCGACAGCGCCAGCGCGGCGACGAGCGCCACAATCAGCACCAACGGCGCGAACCGCGCGCGCGCCGGGCGCAGAAACAGCGCGCAGATGATGAGGAACGCCGCCAGCGGCAGCGCGGGTATGATCCAGATCGCCGGCATCGCGTGTATCAGGCTATCCCTTCAAGGTGTTGACCCGGTCCACCTCGACCGTGCCGAAGTTGCGATAGATGTTGAGCACCAGCGCCAGCCCTACCGCGGCCTCGGCGGCGGCGACGGTGATGATGATGAGCACGAATATCTGTCCCTCCAGGCGCGTGGGGTCAACGTAGCGCCAGAAGGCCACGAAGTTGAGGTTGGCGGCGTTGAGCATCAGCTCCACGCCCATCAGCACCGCCACCGCGTTGCGCCGCGTCAGGGCGCCGAACGCGCCGATGGCGAACAGCAGCGCCGCCACCACCAGGTAATGGCTCAGTTGCACGTGCGATACCATCATGATCTCGGCTCGCCCGGCTCGGAACGTGCGATGACGATGGCGCCGATGATGGCTGATAGCAGCAGCACCGACGCGACCTCAAACGGCAGCAGGTAGGTGCGCAGCAGCGCCTCGCCGATGTCGCCCGTCCCCGCGCGCGTCGGCGCCAGCGCCAGTCGCCAGGGGGCGCGCAGGGCGACGCCGATGGTCACCGCCGCCACCAGCGCCGCCGCGATCAGCGCCCACCCCGCCTGGCGGTTGTGCGCCGCCGCCGCCGGCGCCCCGATGTCGCGCGTCAGCAGCAGCACGAACAGCAGCAGCAGCATGATCGCACCCGCATAAATCAAGACCTGGATCGCCGCCAGGAAATACGCCCCCAGCAGCGCGAACAACCCGGCCACCCCCAGCAAGCACGGCAGCAGCCAGAATGCCGCCCGCACCAGGTGGCGCGACCCCACCACCGCCGCCCCCGACACGAGCACGACCGCAGCCGCGATGGCAAACAGCGCAAGCTCCACCACCGGCGTCATTCGGCGCCCTCCTGCGCACTCGCGGCGGCCGGCGCAACCTCTGCTTGCTCCCCGCGCAGTTCCTTGGCGGTCATGCCCTGGGGCCGGCCCGCGGCGCCGACCTCCTCGATCCCCTTGACCAGGCCCTCGCGGCCGTAGGTGGCGTATTCGTGCTCGGAGCTCATCGCCAGCGCCTCGAAGGGGCACTCCTCGACGCACAGGCGGCAGAACATGCAGCGGCCGTAATCCACACTGTAGGCGAGCGGGCGGCGCTCCTTGCCCTTACCCTCGGCCTCGAGGCTGATGGCGCGCACCGGGCACACGCGCTCGCACGCGCCGCACGCGGTGCACTTGAGCTGCCCGTCCTGGTCGCGCCGCAGCACCAGCAGCCCGCGGTAGCGCGGCGCCACCTCGCGCCGCTGCCAGGGATAGCGAATGGTGGTCTTGGGGCGCACCCCGTTGACTAGGGTCACCCACAGGCCCTTGCCCAGGCTGACGATGCTCGTCACTATGTCGCGGATCAGGCTCATCGCACAAACCAGAACGCGGCCCATACCAGGTTGAGCAGCGCCAGCGGCACCAGCACCTTCCACCCGAAGCGCATGATCTGGTCAATCCGCAGCCGGGGATAGGTCCAGCGCACCCACATTATGACCAGGATGACGGCGTAGGTCTTGATCAGGAACCACAGCACCGGCGGCAGGAACGGCCCATGCCACCCCCCCAGGAACAGCGTTACCGCGAAGGCGGAGACGAAAAACAGGTAGGCGTATTCGCCCATGAAGAAGATCGCCCAGCGCATGCCGGAGTACTCGACGTGATAGCCCGCCACCAGCTCCGCCTCCGCCTCCGGCAGGTCGAAGGGGACGCGGTTGACCTCGGCCAGCGCGCACACGAAGTAGATGATGAACGCCAGCGCCAGCGGCGGGGAGGCGATGTGCCACAGCCGCTGGTGCTCGACGATGGCGACCGTGCTCAGCGATCCCACCGCCATCACTACCGCCAGCACCGCCAGCCCTAGCGGGATCTCATAGGTCATGAGCTGCGCCACCGCGCGCATGCCGCCGATGACGGCGTACTTGTTGTTCGACCCCCACCCCGCCATCAGGAACCCCAGCGCCGGCAGCGCCGAGACCGCGACCACGTACAGCACCCCCAGGTCGAGGTCCTGCGCCACCAGGCGCGGGCCGAAGGGCACCACCACGTACGCCAGGAACGCGGGCACGAAGACGATGGCGGGCGCGATCACGAACAGCGGCTTGTCCGCGCACGCGGGGATGAGGTCCTCCTTGAGCAGGAGCTTGAGGGCGTCGGCGGCGGTCTGCAGCACCCCGAAGCGCCCGCCCACGCGCGCCGGGCCCAGCCGGCTCTGGATGTCGCCCGAGACCTTGCGCTCCAGCCAGATCAGGATCAGCACCGTCAGCAGCACGAAGGCCAGGATCACCGCCGCCACCACCACCGCCCACAGCACCAACCACCAGCCCTCGGGCAGGCCGGTGCGCTGCCACAGCCCGTGCAGGGTCAGATAGAGCGGGCTCGGGGTGCTGGCATCCGGCATCAGCGGTCAATCTCCCCCAGCACGATGTCAATGCTGCCCAGAATGGCGACCAGATCGCCGATCTTGGAGCCCCGGGTCATGACCCCCAGCGCCTGCAGGTTGGCGAACGACGGCGCGCGCACCCGCACGCGGCAGGGATTGGCCGAGCCGTCGGAGACGACGAAGACGCCGAGGTCGCCGCGCGGCGCCTCCGTGCGCGAGTAGGCCTCCCCCGCGGGCGGCTTGAAAGCCCGCGGCAGTTTCGCTCTCACCGGCCCCGCGGGCATGCGGTCGAGGCACTGCTCGACCATGCGCAGGCTCTGGCGCATCTCCTCGATGCGCACCAGGTAGCGCGCGAAGCAGTCGCCCTCGTCAAAAACTGGCACCTCGAAATCCAGCCGCTCGTAGATGCAGTATGGATCGTGCCCGCGAATATCCATCGCCAGGCCCGACCCCCGCAGCGTCGGCCCGCTCACCGCATAGGCGATGGCGTCGGCGCGCGACAGCGCGCCCACCCCGCGCGTCCGCGATTGGAAGATGCGGTTGCCGGTGAGCAGGCGATCGTTTTCGTCCAGGCGCGGGCGCATCTGGCGAATCGCCTCGCGCGTCGCCTGCTCGAAGCCCTCCGGCAAATCGTACGGCATGCCGCCGATGCGCATGCCGGCATAGGTCAGGCGCGCCCCCAGCGCCAGCTCGAACAGGTCCACCATCAGCTCGCGCTCGCGCATGCCGTAGAGGAAGACCGTGGTCGCGCCCAAATCGTTGCCGAAGGTGGCGAGCCAGATGAGGTGGCTGGCGATGCGGTTGAGCTCGGCCAGGAGGACGCGGATGTACTGCGCGCGCTCCGGCACCTCGATCCCTGCCAGGCGCTCCACCGCCAGGCAATAGCCGAGGTTGCAGTTAAGGCTGGCAAGGTAATCGAGGCGGTCGGTATAGGGCAGGTACTGGGCGTAGGTGCGGTTCTCGGCCAGCTTCTCCATGCCGCGATGGAGATAGCCGATATCGGGCTCGAGGTCGGTGATAACCTCGCCCTCGAGCGTCAGCACCAGGCGCAGCACGCCGTGGGTGCTGGGGTGCTGCGGGCCCATGTTGATGACGAGCTGCTCGGTGGACAGGCCCGCGGGGCTTGCCCGCCGGCCGGGTGGCGGGGGCGCGGGAATCGCGCGCGGCGCGCTCACGACGCGGCCTCCGGCTGCTGGTCGCGCAGCAGGGGATGCCCCTGCCAGTCCTCGGGCAGCAGGATGCGGCGCAGGTCGGGGTGCCCCTCGAAGCGGATGCCGAACAGGTCGTAGGCCTCGCGCTCCTGCCAGTTGGCGGCGGGCCACAGCGCGCTCAAGCTGGGCGCGCCGGGGAGAGTGCGCTCCAGGGGCACGCTGATGCGGGCGTAGTCCCCACGCTGGGTCGAATAGAGCCGGATCACCAGCCGCAGCTCGGGGCAATCGGCGCCCGCGAGGTCGGCCAGGTAGTCGAATCCGTGGTCATCCCGCAAGGCGGCGCACAGCTCGCGCAGCCCCTGGGGCCGGCAGCGCACAAGCAATTCACGGCCCTGCTGCTCGGCGCTCTCCACCGCGGCGAAACGGGCGGCCAGGGCGTGGGCGTCGGGGGCGGGGTGGCGCCGGTCGCTCATGCCGCGCGCTCCCCGTCGGCGGGCTCGCGAATGATGGAGTGCCGGTGAATCTTCTCCTGCAACTGGAGGATGCCGTGGATAAGGTTCTCCGGCCGCGGGGGGCAGCCGGCCACATAGACATCCACCGGCACGATCTCGTCCACCCCCTGCACGACCGAATACGAATCGTAGAACGGCCCACCCGCGGCCGCGCAGCCGCCCATGGCGATGACGTAGCGCGGCTCGGGCATCTGGTCGTAGAGGCGGCGCAGCAGCGGCGCCATCTTGCGCGTCACCGTGCCGGCGACGATCATCACATCCGACTGGCGCGGGGTGCCGCGCAGGATGACGCCGAAGCGGTCGAGGTCATAGCGCGAGGCGGCGGTGCACATCATCTCGATGGCGCAGCAGGCGAGGCCGAAGGTCAGCGGCCACAGGCTGCTCTCGCGCGCCCAGTTGAAGAGGTAGTCGGCGGTGGCGAGGACGATGTTGCCCCCCGGCGCCTTGACGATGACCTCCAGCGCGCGCTTGGCGGCTGAGCCCCGACCAGTCGGGGCCGCCGTGGCGGCCTTTGGCCTAGCCACTACTCCCATTCGAGCGCCCCCGTGCGCCAGGCATAGACCAGCCCCACCGCCAGGAGGGCGACGAAGATCAGCATGTCAACTACCGCGATCACCCCCAGCCCCGCACCGCGAAAGGCTACCGCCCACGGGTAGAGGAAGGCCATTTCCACATCGAACAGCACGAACAGCAGGGCGAACAGGTAGTAACGCACGTTGAACTGCCGCCACGCCGGCATGAACACCGGCGGGCCGCACTCGTAGGTCTCCAGCTTCTCGGGGTAGGGACGGCGGGGGCGCAGGAGGCGCGCCGCCGTCAGCGCGATGGCGAGGAAAATCACACCCACGCCCAAGAATACCAGCACGTAGCCGTAGCCGAGTTGAAGCATGCGGTCTCCCGGAGCCAATAGGCAGGGGCGCACGGCGGTGCGCCCCTGCGCGCTGCTGAGGAAACTATACGCCCCGGCGCGGGGAAGTTCCTTCCTTCACTTCACGGCCGCAAGAAGTAGGGGTTGCCCTGGCGGTCGCGGTCATATTGCGCCGCCGCCGGGGGCGACGCGGCCTCGCGCGCCGCCGGGCGCGTGGGCGGCCGCCTACCGGCGAGCATGGACAGCAGAATCCCCAGGATGGCCATGATCACCAGGATCTCGACCAGGGTAGGCTTGCGCTTGCTGTTGCCGGGCATCGGCCTGACCTCACCGCGGGTTCGCGATTGCGCTGCGCTCAACGACCCGCCCCGCGATGCCGTTGCTTTCCACCCTCAGCACCGCCACTCCTGCCACCGCTCCCACGAGCGACGTCTCCCCGGGCGCCCGCACCGGCAAGTAGGTGTCGCTGAGCCCACTGCACAGACCGCCCGCGCACTCCTCGAACAGCACCGGCACGGGCCGCCCCACGAACCGTTGCGCATAGCGCCGCGCCGCCTCCCCGGCGACCTGCGCCAGCCGCGCGGCGCGGGCGGCCTTGACCGGCGCGGCCACCTGGGCGCTCATCGCCGCCGCGCGCGTCCCCGGTCGCCGCGAGTAGCGGAAGACGTGCGCGCGCGCGAACCCGATGTCGGCGACGGCGCGGCAAGTATGGTCGAACGCCGCCTCCGACTCGCCGGGGAAGCCGACCATGAGATCGGTGCTGACGGCGATGTCGGGCATCAGGCCCCGGAGCCGCTCCACCAGGCTCCGGTAGTCGGCAAAGACATAGGGCCGGCCCATGGCGCGCAGCAGGTCGTCGTCGCCGGACTGCAGCGGCAAGTGCAGGTGCGGGCATAAGGTGGGATGATCGGCGAGTTCCTCGATCAACCCGGCGCCCACGTCCCACGGCTCGACGGAGCTCAGCCGCAGGCGCGCGAGCGGGACCTCGCGGGCCGCGCGCAGAAGCTGCGCCAGGGCGCGACCGGCCGGCTCCTCGCCGTAGGCGCCAAGGCGGATGCCGCAAATGACCACCTCGCGCGCGCCGGCAGCGGCTAACGCACGCATCTCTGTCAGGACTTCATCCACCGGCCGCGAGCGCATCGCCCCGCGCGCGTCGGGCACGATGCAGTAGGAGCAGCGATGGTCGCATCCGTCCTGCGCCTTGACGAACGCGCGCATGGAGCCCGGCCGGGAAGGCCGGGGGGCAGTCGCTACTGTCATTCCGAGCGTCAGCGAGGAATCCCCTACCTGCAGCGCACCCCCGATAGGGGATTCCTCGGTCGCGTAACTCCGTCGGAGTGACAAGCGTTCCTTCGCGCTCAACAGGTCGGAGACGACCTCCGGCAGGCCGTGCTTCGCGCTGTTCGCCACCACCCGGCTGACCCCGGGGATGTCGGCAGCGGCTTTCGCCCCACATCCGGTGACGATGACCGCTGCGCCGGGGTGGTCGCGCGCCAGGCGCCGGATGAGCTTGCGCGCCTTGGCGTCGGCGACATGGGTGACGGTGCAGGTGTTGATGACGCAGGCGGCAGGCGCCTCGCCGGGGGCGGCGATGCGATACCCGCGCCGAATCAGTTCCCGCGCCAGCTCGTCCGAATCCGCCTGGTTGACCTTGCACCCGAGCGTCGCCAGGCGCACCGCCGGCCCCGGCAATGAAGGTGGCGCGCAGCCGTCGTGATCGTGGGGACGGGTTGCCACGGCTTCAGTATAGCGCGGGGCGCGGCGGACGTAAACGCCAGCATCGCCGCGCCTACGCCGCCGCCACTGCACGGCCCATCTGGGGACGGCAAGCGGGTGAGGTCGCGGGCGGGCGCAGCCTGTGCCCGAAAGGAAAAAGAAGATGGCGCGGGGTGCTAATGTGGAGGCGACTGGTTGGCGTCTCTATGTCGGCGCCGATGCGCGCGGCGGGTCTTCCATCCACTTGGCCCGCTCTTCAGCAGAGCACCTCCCGCGCCAAGTCGCATATTACCGCAGGAGCGCCGTCCGCGCAAGCACCTGATGTGTGGTGGTTCGGACAATGCGCGGGCTTTCCTTGCGGCCCGCGAAGGCGGGAGCACGAGCATGGCGTCAACCGGGGAAAGTCAGCGCCCCAGCTCTTTTTCGCCGAAGACCTGGGCGGTAAAGCAGTGGAGCTCGGCACCCATGCGCCAGGCGTCGGCGGGCAGGCCCGCCTTGGATTCGCACAGGTGGTTCAACATTTCCTCGCAACTCCATCTCTGCTCGGTCGCCACTTGGGGCAGATAGACCCCGGCGCGGCTGCCCTGGGACACCATCACGCCGTGCTTGCCAGCCACCAGCGTCGAGGGATCCTCCACTTGCTGCAGCGGCGACAGCACCGAGATCTCGAGGTCGAGGGCGGCGATCTCCTCGCCGCGCACCGGCTCGAAGCGGAAATCCTGGGTCGCCGACGCGATCGCCTTGTCCCGCACATTGAGGTACAACGGCTTGCTTCCCTCGAGGTCGCCGATGCAGCCGCGCAGCGCCTTCCCGTGGCGCAGCGTCACAAACACGCCTCGGGGCTGTGTCAGGCGCGGGTCGTCCTCCGTTGCCTTGACGACAACGCGGTTGCGCACGTACTGCTCGATCGCGCGCCGCGCCAGCCGCAGGAGCTTGCGCTGCTGCGCCTCGGTCAGCTCGCCCTCGCCGGAACTCGGCCCGGCCCCGGCCGGTTTGTCGGCCATGGCGCCCTCCCTGCGAGGATCTTCGACGGCCGGCGCGCGGTTCCTCGGCGGCGCTACGCCATTCTCATATTCACGGGCGCGCGCTCAATGAGCCCGCGAACAGTCGCGACCTTGCGAAGGTCGCGCCCGGAAATGGCCAGGCTGGTGCATGCTTGAACCATTGCTTCACGCAAGAGATGGAGTAGGCCTTCGAGCACGGTCCCTTTTCGACGAAGGGCGTTGTGGCTCATGACTCGGAAAACCCAAGCGAGCAGCGCCGCGGCCGGGCGTCGAGGTCTTGCGTGAGGAGCTGGTCACGGGGTTGTCCCCGGGGACGCGGCGATGTGATGGATTGCAGGGGCGCCCCGCCCGCCAACTGGACTCGTTCGCGGACGGGCGGGATAGCTATGTATCCCCGCTCACGCGGTTGTCGAACGCCCACGGTTCCCTGAGCGCCCATTCCCAGTCTGGGTCGCCCCCCAACACGGGTACATGGCACGGTCTCGTGGAATCTGTCAGTAAGAGGGATGCCAGATTCCACAGATCGCCTATGGCATCTATGGCCCTGTCCAGTTCATCCCATTTGGCTGCGGCCGCGCTCGGGTTGTCGTCACTGTGAGCTATCCTCTGATCAACGAACAACTTGACGGCGCTGCACACCTGACAATGCTCATCTAGGGCGCGCCGGAGGTGCGCGAGGTTTGGAGTGGGCTCCTGCCGGTCCTCGAGATGGTCGAAGTCTCGGTTGGCATCGTGTTCAGCGAAGCTGCGTGACGGTCCGGTCTCGCCATCAACTCGCCGCGCAACGAATAGCTCTCTCGTCATGAGCTGCGGGTTATCTATTGAATCTCGCGTAATAGGTTTGATTTCTTGGTGCAGCTATGATATGCTGTAGGCATGAAAGCGCACATTGGCGGCCGACGAAACTTTGCCGGTTTGGAGAAGCGCAGGTTGAAGGCGGCCCGGCTGTTTGCGAAG
>DATLAK010000125.1 GCA_035527535.1 Armatimonadota bacterium | reverse complement strand
CGCACCACCATCGGCGGCGGCAAGGGCTACGCCGGGCAGCACTCGCAGAGCCTGGAAGCGGTGGTGACCATGATGCCGGGGCTGAAGGTGGTCGCCCCCTGGAGCGCCTACGACGCCAAGGGCCTGCTCAAGAGCGCCATCCGCGACGATAACCCGGTGATCTTCATCGAGCACCAGCTCCTCTATACCGAGAAGGGTGTGGTGCCGGAGGAGGACTACACGGTGCCGCTGGGGCGGGCGGTGGTGGTGCGCCCGGGCGAGGAGGTAACCGTCGTCACCTACTCGCGCAGCGTCGGGCTGGCGCTGGAGGCGGCGGAGGCGGCGGCGCAGGAGGACGTGCAGGCCGAGGTCATTGACTTGCGCACCCTCATCCCGCTCGACCTGGAAACGGTGCTGGCGTCGGTGCGCAAGACCGGCCGCCTGGTGCTGGTGACACAGGCGCCGCTGACGGGGTCTTACCCGCAGCACGTCGCCTACAAGGTGCAGGCGGAGGCGTGGGACGCGCTCAAGGCGCCGATCCAGATCGTCGCCGCCCATGACGTGCCGCCGCCGATGGCGCAGACACTGGAGATGGAGAACCTGCCGGACGCCCACAAGATCGCCCGTGCGATTCTGGCAGCCGCGGCCAAGTGAGCAGCGCCGCAATGACCGCCCAGCCGGACGAGAGCGCGTTCGCGGGCAAGGTCGCCCTGGTGACCGGCGGCGGCCGGGGCATCGGGCGGGCGATTGCGTTTGCCTTCGCCGCGCGCGGCGCGCAGGTCGCCGTCTGCGCGCGCACGAGCGCGGAAATCGAGGCGGTCGCGGGCGAGATCCGCGCGCGTGGTCGGCGGGCGCTGGCCGTGACCTGCGATGTGACCGACGAGGGGCAGGTGCGCGAGCTGGGGCGGCGCGTGACCGCGGAACTGGGCGCGCCCCACCTCCTGGTCAACAATGCCGGTGTGTTCACCGTCGCGCCGCTGGTCGAGACCGCGGTCGAGGACTGGGACCGGGTGCTCGCGGTCAACCTGCGCGGCGTCTTCCTGTGCTGCAAGCAGTTCGCGCCGGCGATGATCGCGAGGCGCAGCGGGACCATAATCAACATCGCCTCCGCCGCCGGCAAGAAGCCCTATCTCAACCAGGGCGCCTACGTCGCTTCGAAGTTCGCGGTGGTTGGATTGACCAAGGTGCTGGCGTTGGAGCTGCAGGAGCATAACATTCGCGTCACGGCCCTCTGTCCGGGCGGGGTCAACACGCGGCTGGTCGCCGACGCGCGCCCGGAACTCGATCGCGTGGAGTACATGGCGCCCGAGGAGGTCGCGCGGCTGGCCGTGTTCGTGGCCGCGCTGCCGCCCGAGGTGGCGATGGACGAGGTGGTGCTGCGGCGGTTCGCGGCGCCGGTGGGCTAGGCTGACGATCGGTCGGGACGTTGTCATTCAGCAGGAGGGGCAATGCCACAAGTGAGCGACGAGCAAGAAATCATTGATCAACTGGTAGCCATGTCGCAGTGGCTGGGCGATCCGGGACGCGACTACGTGATCCTCGGCGAGGGCAATACCTCGGCGCGCGTGGATGACGAGCGGATGTACGTCAAGGCGAGCGGGGCGCGCCTGGAGGGCATCACCGCGGACGGCTTCGCGCTGGTCGTGCGGAGCAAGGTGTTGGCGATGCTCGACGGGGGCGACCCTTCGACAAACTCAGAGCTTGCCCTGAGCCCAGCGAAGGGGCAGGCTCTCGACGACTCGGAGGTCGAGCGCGGGTTGCGGGAATCCCTGGCGGACCCCGCGTCCCCGCGGCGGCCGTCGGTGGAGACGCTGCTCCACGCCTTCATGCTGGGCCTGGACGGGGTCAACTTCGTCGGCCACACCCACCCCACGGCGGTCAACGCCATCCTGTGCTCGCGCGAGGGGATGCGGGCGCTCGCCGGGCGGGTCTATCCCGACGAGATCGTGGTCTGCGGGATGGCGCCGGTGCTCGTGGACTACGTTGACCCCGGGGTGCCGCTGGCGCGGGCGGTGCGCGACGCGACCCGGCGCTATAGCGAGGAGCGCGGCTACCGGCCGCAGGCGGTGTTGATGCAGAACCACGGGCTCATCGCCCTCGGGGCGACGCCGACGCAGGTCGAGGCGGTGACCGCCACCTGGGTCAAGACCGCGCGCATCATCACCGGCGCCATGGCCTTCGGCGGCCCGCGCCACCTGAGCGAGGAGCATGTCCGGCGCATCTGCACCCGGCCCGATGAGGCCTATCGCCGGAAAGGGATTACGGGTAACCAGTCGTGACCGACCCGCTGGCGAAATATCGCAGTCCGGCCGGGGCTCTCCCCGCCGCCACCCTGACCTGGCAGCTGCGCGGCGCCGGCCTGGAGCATTTCGGGGTTGACGGCAAGCCGGAGCGACTCCCCGCGGCGGAGCCCGGCCCGCGGGAGGTGCTGACGCGCATTGATGCCCTGGGGTTGTGCTTCAGCGATGTCAAGCTCATCGGCCTGGGGGCGGGGCACCCGCGCGTGTCGGGGCGCGACCTCGCAGCCGAGCCGGTCGTGCCCGGCCACGAGGTCAGCCTCACCATCGTCGCCGTCGGCGCCGAAATGCGCGACCGCTTCCGCGTGGGCGAGCGCTATATCGTCCAGGCCGATGTCGTCTTCCGCGGCGAGGAGACGGCCTACGGCTACGCCCTGCGCGGCGGCATGACCCAGTATGGCACCGTCGGCGAGCGCGTCCTCGACGGCGACGAAGGCTGCTACCTAATCCCCGTCCACAGCGACCCTTCGACCCTTCGACATGCTCAGGGTCGCCCCGAGCAGGGTCGAGGGGCGACAAGCTCAGAGCCTGCCCTGAGCCCAGCGAAGGGGCAGGCTATCGGCTACGCCGAGGCCGCGCTCACCGAGCCGTGGGCGTGCGTGGTCGCCGCCTACCGCGTCCGCCGGCGCGCGGGCCTCAAGCCTGACGGCACGGCGCTGTTTATCGCCCTGCCGGGGGGGAACTACGATGAATGCGTGCTCACCCACGGCATGGACTCGAACTCGTCGCCGGCCACGGTCGTCGCCGCCAATATGGCGGGGAACTTCCGCGACTGGCTGCGCGGGCGGGCGTCCGAGCTGGGGTTCGCCCTGGTTGAGAGCGAGGTCGCAGCACCGGTGGAGATCGAGCACCTGCGAGCGCAGCACGCGCCGGGGGGCTTCGACGACATCGTCGTCATCGGCGCCGACGACGCCGACCTCGTCGAGGCAGCGGCGCGGCACATCGCCAACGGCGGCGTCATGAACCTCGTCGCTGACAAGCCGCTACCGCGTAAGGTCGAGATTGATGTCGGGCGCATCCACTACGACGATACCGACTACGTCGGCGGCCCGGGCCCGGACATTGCGGCCTCCTACCGCGAGCGCGACAGCGAGCTGGGTGCAGGGCCGGTGTGGTTTATCGGCGCTGGCGGGCCGATGGGGCAGATGCACGTCCAGCGCGCGCTCGAACGGCGCGAGACGCCGCAGGTCATCATCGCTACCGATGTGGACGACGACCGCCTGGGGGCGCTCGAGGCCAAGTTCCGCGAAAGCGCGGCGCAAACCGGCAAGCGCCTGCTCCTGCTCAACCCGGCCAAGCTGGCGGCATCCGATTTCGAGGCCGCCCTGCGTCGAGAGGCACCCAATGGGTTCACGGACATCGTCGTGCTGGCGCCGGTGCCCGCCCTCATCGAACAGGCAACCGCGTACCTCGCGCCTGGCGCCACCCTCAACATCTTCGCCGGTCTCGCCCGCGGCACCACCGCCAAGCTCGACTTCTCCAGCGTGTACCGACACGGGGTGCGCTGGGTCGGCAGCAGCGGCTCCCGCATCGCCGATCTCGAGTTCACGCTGCGCGAGACCGAGCAAGGGAGGCTGTTCCCCAACCTCTCGGTCGCGGCCGTCGGCGACATCACCGCGGTGCGCGAGGGGTTGGAGGCGGTCAAGGGCGGACGCTTCGCCGGCAAGGTCGTCATCTTCCCCAACCTCGAGGGGCTAGCGCTGACGCCGCTCGCCGAGCTGCGCGAGCGCCTGCCCGAGGTCTATGCCCAGCTCGGCCCCGGCGAGTCGTGGACGCGCGAGGCGGAGCAAGCACTGCTGCGGGCGCGGCTGCCGCGCCGCCCGGAGGGAGGTAGTCGTTGACAGCGCAAGACGCTCAAGCGCAGTCGCAGCCCGACGCGCCGGCCTGCCCGCGCCTGCCCAATCGCGTGGCCATCGTCACCGGCGCGGCGCAGGGCCTGGGGGAAGCCATCGCCCACCGGCTCGCCGCCGAGGGCGCGCAGGTGGTCGTCGCCGACCTCAACCAGGAGGGGGCGCGCAAGGTGGCCGCCGACATCGAGACCCGCCATGGCGGGCGCGCGCTCCCGGTGCGCTGCGACGTGACCAGTGAGGACGACGTCGCGGGCATGGTGCGCGCGGGGGTGGAGGCGTTTGGCCGCCTCGACCTGCTGGTCAGCAACGCCGGCATCCTGATCGCCGGCGATATCGAGGAGTTCCCGCCGGCCCAGTGGCGCAAGATGATTGACGTCAACCTGGTGGGTTATTTTCTATGCGCGCGCGCGGCGGCCCCGGTCATGCGCGCGCAGGGCAGCGGGGTCATCATTCAGATCAACTCAAAATCGGGCAAGCGGGGCAGCTTCAAGAACTCGGCCTATGCGGCGAGCAAGTTCGGCGGCATCGGTCTCACCCAGAGCCTGGCGCTGGAGCTGGCGCCGGAGGGCATCCGCGTCAACGCTGTGTGCCCGGGCAACCTGCTCGACTCCCCGCTGTGGATGGACAGCCTCTACGCGCAGTACGCGAAACGCTGGGGCATGACCGGGGACGAGGTGCGACGCAAGTACGAGGAGCAGGTGCCGCTGGGGCGCGGGTGCACCTATGATGACGTATGCAATGTGGTGGTCTTCCTCGCCGGCGACGAATCATCATACATGACCGGGCAGGCGATCAACGTCACCGGCGGACAGGAGATGCGCTGACCATGGCGCGCAGAGTCCACCTCGACATCGGCATCAACGGCGCCTTCCTCACCCGCCGCTGGGAGCAGCCCGACAGCTTCATGCGCCTCACCCGCGAGGTGGGCTACGAGTACCACGAGTTCTGCGCTGATGTCCTCGATCCGTTCTTCAGCGGTGGCCGCGAGTACCAACTCGCGGCCGCGCGCGAGATCCGCGACGCCGCCCAGCGCCACGGCGTCACCATCACCGACATCTATACCGGCGTCGCCACCCACCGTTTCCACGGCCTGTCGCACAGCAACGCGGTCGTGCGCGAGCGCATGGTTGATTGGGTCGTGGACTGCATGGACCTCGCGCTGGCGATGGGCACCGACCGCATCGGCGGCCACTGGGACGCGATCTCGGTCGAGACCCTGGGCGACCCCGCGCGCACCGAGTGGGCCCTTCGCAATCTCCACCGCACCTTTCGCCGCCTCGCTCTCACCGCCGCCGAGAAGGGCCTGGCCGCCATCTACAATGAGCAGATGTACGTCCCCAGCGAAGTCCCATGGACTCTCGACCAAGCCCAGGAGTTCCTGATCGAGGTCAACCGCCCGGATGTGGGACAGGCGCCCCCGCCGGTCCATGGCACAACGGCTAGGCCGTTGGCCGCCGTGGCGGTCGCTTGCGACCTAGCCACCGAGGGCCCCGATGAATCGGGATTCGGAAACGGCAATGCCACACGTAGAGCGCCGGTCTACCTCACCGTTGACGTCGGGCACATGGCGGGCGAGCACTACGGCCTGAGCGGGGCCGACACCGACTACGCGGCCTGGCTGGAGCGCTTCGGCGCGTTCGCCGAAATCGTCCACCTCCAGCAGACGACGCGCGACGCCAGCCATCACTGGCCCTTCACCCCCGAGTACAACGAGCGTGGGCACGTGCGCATCGAGCGCGTGCTGGCGGCCATCGAGCGTTCGCACGCGAAGGCCGCCGATGCGGCGGTGGCGGAGGTGCTGGCGCCGGTGGCGACGACCTACCTCATCGCGGAGATCATCCCCGGCTCCACCAAGACCGAGGAGCGGTTGCTCGACGAACTGGCGCAGTCCGCGCAGTACCTGCGGCAGTTCGTGCCGGCGGGGGGCGTGGAGCTGACGTTCTGATCCCTGATTACTGTCGCCCCGAGCCCCTCGGCTTCGCTCTGGGCAGGCTGTGCGCCCCTACGGCTGGTGTCATTGGCGTTTACTTGTCCCCCGTAGCCTGGCGCGAAGGGGGATCGGCGGTTACATGACTGTGTTTCTGCGGTGGACATGAAACTCGTTCAATTCGGGGCGGGGAATATCGGCCGCGCCTTCGTCGGCCAGCTCTTTGCGCAAGCGGGCTGGGAGGTGGTGTTCGCAGATATTGACGAGGCCCTGGTTGCCGCGTTGAATCGCGCGCGCAGCTACATCGTCGAAATCCGCGACGAGCCGCCCGGCCGCATTACCGTTCGCAACGTGCGCGCCGTAAACGGCGGCGACCGCGCCGCCGTCGCCGCCGAGCTCGCCACCGCTGACGCCGCCGCGACCGCGGTGGGGGCGCACGCCCTCAACTCGATCTACCCCCTCATCGCCGCCGGCCTCGTGCGCCGCCGCGAGCTGCGCGGCGGCCCCCTCGATATTCTCATCTGCGAGAACCTGCACGATGCCGCGAACATCTTCCGCGCCGGCCTCGCTCAGCACCTGCCCGCGGACTTCGATCTCGCAGCCGAGGTCGGCCTGATCGAGACCAGCATCGGCAAGATGGTGCCGCTGGTCGCCGAGGAGGAGCGCCGCCGCGACCCCCTGACCGTCCATGCCGAAGCGTTCAACACCCTCATCGTTGACGGGCGCGCCTTCAAGCGGCCGGTGCCGGCCGTACCCGGCCTCGACGCCAAGGACCACATGGCCGCCTATGTTCACCGCAAGCTGTTCATTCACAACCTGGGGCATGTGGCGGCGGCCTACTTGGGTTTCGTCGCCCACCCCGAGCGCAGCCTGCTGTGGCAGGCGCTGGCGGACTCGCGCGTACTCGATATCGCCCGCGGCGCCATGTGGGAATCGGGGCGCGCGCTGATCGCGGCCTACCCCGCGGAGTTCGACCGCGCCGGCCAAGGAGAGCACATCGAGGACCTGCTGCGGCGGTTCCGTAACCGCCGCCTGGGCGATACCGTCTATCGCGTCGGGCGCGACCTATACCGCAAGCTCGGGCCTGGCGACCGCGTCGTGGGCGCGCTGCGCCTGCAGATGCGCCACGACGTGCCCCCGCAGGCTACCGCGACGGCGCTGGCAGCGGGGCTGCTGTTTAGCGCGGTGGACGAGAGCGGCCGCCGCCTGCCGGAGGACGAACGCTTCGCCGCTGCCGTCCAGCAACTCGGCCCAGGCGCGGTGCTGACCGACGTGTGCGGGCTTGACCCGCGCGACTGCGACCACGCGTATGTCCTGGCGGGAGTGCCCAAGCTGTACGATCGGCTCCGCTCCGCCGACACGCGCGAGGCGACCCTGGATGAGTTCGCCGCCGCCTCGCGCGCCGCTGTCTCCAGGATAGTCGGTTCGTGAGGCCATGAACTCCAACCTGCGGCGCATCCGCCCGGAGCGGGTCGTCCTGATCGCGCTCATGCTCGCGGTGGCGATCGCGTCGGTCGCCGTTTACCGCGCGGGCGCGCGCACCCTGACGGTGACCTTCCTCGATGTCGGCCAGGGGGACTCGGCGTTGATCCAGGCGCCGGGCGGGCGCACGCTGCTGATCGACGGCGGCGGGCGGGGCAGCCCCTACACCGGCAGCTCCGATGTCGGCGAGCGGGTGATCGTGCCCGCGATGCTCGTGCGCGGCGCCACCCACCTCGACGGCATCATCGTCACCCACGCCGACGACGACCACGTCAACGGCCTGGACACGGTGGTGCAGCAGGTGCCGGTGGCGATGATCCTGGACCCGCTGCTGCCGCACCCGGCAGCGCCTTACGAGCGACTGCGGGCGCTGGCGCAGGAGCGCGAGATCCCGATCATCCGCGCGCGCGTGGGACAGCGCTTCAATCTCGGGCGCGGCATCGCCGCCGCGGTGCTGCACCCGGGGCTGGTGCCGATCACCGGAACGGCGGCGGACACCAACAACAACTCGGTGGTGCTGCGCCTGATCTATGGCAAGGTGAGCATGCTGTTCACCGGCGACCTCGAGACCGAGGGGCAGCGTCAACTGCTGGCGCGCGGCCTGCCGCTGCGCAGCACCGTGCTCAAGGTGCCCCACCACGGCGGCGACGCCGAGGCGATGCCCGATTTCATCCGCGCGGTGCGCCCGCAGTTGGCCATCATCTCCGTGGGCGCGGACAACCCCTTCGGCCATCCCAGCCCGGCGGCGGTCGAGCGCCTGCGCGCGGTGGGCGCCAGGATCGAGCGCACCGATCTCGCCGGCGCCATCACCGTCGCCAGCGACGGCGCGACGTGGACCGTCGAGTCGTACCGCTCCGCTGCGCGCCGGCCGTAGCGGCCGCTCGTGGTTGCTTGGGCGTGACGACCTATTCCTATGCCAGCCGGAACCTGCCATCATGGTTGGGGAACCCGTTCGCCGAACGCACGGCCATTCTGGGCACACACGACTTGATTATTGACAGGTAGCGCTGATAGTGGTACAAGCGGGCCATGCTCCGCATCGCCCGCATCGTCGCGCCAGGGGTGGCGCATGATGTCACTCAGCGCGGCAAACCGGGGCCGAGGGGGCCGAGAACGAAGTAAGAACTGCCTGCTGGTTAGGGAATTATGGTGTGTGTCCCCGGAATTAGCCGAGTGATCATGATCATACTTGGCTTCGGGTCAATCATTGTCGGTTGGGCCGGCGCCGATCAGTGTGCATCAGCACAGACCACGGAAGACATGTTGATTTACGCGCGCGCATCGACACAAGGCGTGGAGATCGTGTTGCAGGATATGTCGTCTGGGACTAGTCGCGTTGTGTACGCATCCGCTCTGCCTGGGGGGATCCCCGACGATCTCGGGTATCTTCCGTCACTTGACGGACAGTGGCTGGTAGTATGGGACTGTAGCCCTAGGCGCCAAAGCCCCCCGGTGACGCGATGGCTATTAGTTCACACGCCGGACGCAACGGTCCGAGAGTTGGGCGAGATGGATGGCTTCCCCGAGTTGCTGCCGTACTGGAGGGACGATCAGCACGTGGTTTTAGAGGGACATGGCGGCCCGGTGATGTTCTACGTTAACGCAAAAGCCTACAAATGGCCATTTCGGCAGAACCCAGGGCCGAAAGCGTACGAGGAGTTCAGGGCGCGTCTCGCAGGGTTTGGCAAACGATACTACAGCGCGGACAGAACGGTTCTGTTTCACGCTCTGAAAGCGCTTGGTAGGGAACTCGGGCTGGCCGAGTATCTAAACCGCAATTCATCCGAACCGAGAGAGTATCTCTTCCTTCGCTCTATAGGTATTCCCGGACAGAGACAACTGCGAGACCCCATCATGTCGCCAAGATTCGCGAAGATGGCGATCTCTCCCGATCGGAAGCTGGTTGCGCGGGCGTATGCACGGGAACCTGAACGCGTGAGTGTCCCTCGGGGCGACTCCAAGTCAGTCGAAATATCCTTACTGGGGTCCCGCCTCGACGTCTTTCGAATCAGAAGCCGCGAGTTATTGTGGAGCACGAAAACGCGTCCTCGACCTCGGCGGTTTCCCAAGGGCGGGCCGAGGGTTTTCCCGTCGATGTTGCCCTGGGTGGAGCCTAGTTTCAGCCATATGAGGTGGTCCGCCAATGGGCGCTACTTCACATTTACGACTGATGACATACCAGCACCTAGCATCACAGTTATGGACGCCCTGACGTGGACTGAGATTATCCACATAGAGAGCGCAGGGAACGCCTTCGCGGTCTCGTCACCAGCGCGGCTGATTCCGGGGACACACGACTTGATTATTGACCGGGAGCGCTGATAGTGGTACAAGCGGGCCACGCTCCGCATCGCCCGTATCGTCGCGCTGGGGGTGGCGCATGATGTCACTCGGCGCGGCAAACCGGGGCCGAGGAAGAAGGAAGAGCTGCCTGCTGGTTAGGAAATCAGGGTGCGTGTCCCCTGAATTGCCCCCAGCAGGACACGCGGGCTACCCGTGTCGGAGGGCAGTTATGTGGATAGCGTAGGACCACCAGAGCATAGCGATGTGCGCGCGCGACGTCCCGCGGACGCCTCCGGCGGTCATCGCGGTGAACGTGTGTCCAGACTGGCCATTGCAGCCCTTGGCCTGCCGTTGATGCTAGCAGTGATCTGGGCGCTTGTTTGTAGGTTCTGGACGCCATCTGTTGCATGGAAAGTGCGAGTCCTGCCATGGGCGGAGTCGATTATCATCGCCTTACTTGTGATCTTTGGTCTCTATGTCATTACAGCCGTCCTAGGCATACGCCGGCCCATGGTCGCGATGGGATTGGTAATCGCCGGCGTCATTGTATTGTCGATATTCTACTTGTCTGGCTTACTGTTCATAACTGGCCTCGCGATCCTTATAGCCGCTACCCGAGCGCGTCGATGTGTAGTTGAAGCGGCTTTGGCAATTGGTGGCATTGTCGTGTCTGCATCCTTGGCGCTTGCACTGAGCGTGGCGAAGACCGAAGCCTACAGGGCGCAGTTTGCCCTTTGTGGATCGAATATTAGGCTTCTTTCCATTGCGGTGATTGAGTACGCGCAGGATCACAATGATATGCTGCCCGATGCCGGCAAGTGGTCTGACGAGGTGCTGCCATACGTTCGGAACCCGAACGTCTTTGTGTGTCCGCTGGCCCCGGCTCTGCGCTCAGGGTATGCGTTCAATACACGTCTTAGCCGTCGAAGGTTGCGGGGGATCAAGGATCCGGCACATACGGTCTTACTATTCGAGAGCGATCGAGGCTGGAACGCGGCTAACGGGCAGGCAATACTGGCGCCTTCCTCACGCCATGATGAGCGCACGGCCGTAGCCTTGGCGGATGGGAGCGCCGTCTGGATCGACTTGCACCGAGCTCTGCCCAAGGACCTATGGGAGCCTGGCAAGTTCTTTAGGCCAGAGCGGTAGCGGGCTGGTTCGTGTCGTTACCGCCAACGGGTTCATTACTCAAGCTTACGATGCGGCAAGTCGGATGACCCACCGGGAGTACTCCGACGGCGGCCGGGCCACGTTCACATTCGAGGCGGTGGGCAACCGCGCCACGCTCGCCGATCCCGATGGGGTCGGGGGGTGTGACCTTCTTTCTTTGGTGCAGCGGCGGGCGGTGCGCACCTCTCTCCCAGGAAGGGAGAGGTCGGCGAGCCTGTGGCGAGCCGGGTGAGGGTGGACGGCGGGACTGTTTACCCTCACCTTGATCCTCTCCCTGGAAGGGAGAGGAGTGACTTGGCGGCATGCGAAAACTCCGCGGTCACATCCGGGTCGAACGGTGGTTTTCTTTTTCCGGCGGTTGTGCTACAATGCGAGCCGCTTGGGGTCGGCGCGTTGCTCTGCGTGGGTGGGGCACAGCCTGCTGTGTCGCCACCGTCGAGCAGTGCTCTCGCGCGGGGGCGCGGGAGATGAGTGATTGCATCTGAAAAGGCTGGAGTTGTGCGGGTTCAAGACCTTCGCTGACCGCACTAACCTCGAGTTCGGCCCCGGCGTGTCCGCCATCGTCGGCCCCAACGGCAGCGGCAAGAGCAACATCGCCGACGCCATCCTGTGGGTGCTGGGCGAGCAGAGCATGAAGACCCTGCGCTCGCAGCGGGCCCAGGACGTCATCTTCTCCGGCACCGCCGGGCGCCGGCGCGTCGGCTTCGCCGAAGCCCATCTCACCCTGGACAACTCCGACCGCGGGCTTCCGCTCGACTTCACCGAGGTCACCGTCACCCGGCGCGTCTTTCGCTCCGGGGAGGGCGAATACCTCATCAACGGCGTCCCCTGCCGCTTGCGCGACATCCACGACCTGTTCATGGATACCGGCATCGGCCGCCAGGCCTACTCGGTCATCAACCAGAACGAAGTGGACGCTATTCTCTCCATTCGCTCCGAGGATCGGCGCGCGCTGATCGAGGAGGCCGCCGGCGTCCAGAAGTACCGCCACCGCAAGGAGGAGGCGCAGCGCAAGCTCGGCCATACCGAACAGAACCTGCTGCGGCTGTCGGATATCATCAACGAGCTGGAGTCCCAGGTCGAGCCGCTGGCGCAGCAGGCCGAGCACGCGCGCAGTTACCGCGAGCTGTCGCGCGAGCTGTCACAGGTCAAACGCGCGCTGCTGGTGGACGAGCACCAGGCGGCGTGCGCCAGCATCGAGCGCGCACGCCAGCGCGAGCTTGATCTCGCCGAGGAGCTGCACCGCGCCCGCACCGAGGGCGAGACTCTCGCCGCCGCCGAGGCTGCCCTGCGCGCCGAGCTCCAGCAGGCGGAGTTGGAGCTGGAGGAACTGCGCACCGTCGCCGCCCGCACCGCCTCCGAAGCCCAGCGCGCCCAAGCGGACGCCTCCCTGCGCGAGGAGCGGCTGCGTTCCGCCAGCGCCCGCCGCGAGCAGTTGCAGCAGGAAATCGAGCAAACCTCCGCCCGCATCGCCCAAGCCGCCGCCGACCTCGAAGGCGGAGAGCGCGAGCGCGCCGAACTGGCGGATCGCTCAGCCCAACTGGCGACCGAGATCGCCCACTGGGCGCAAACCTTGTGTGAGGTCGAGGCGCGCATCCCCGCCGCCGACCAGGCGGTCGAAGCGGCGCGCCGCGACTATCTGGTCGCACTCGACGCCGCGGCGGCCGAACGCAATCGCCTGCATCAGTGCCAGTCCCTGCGCAAGGCCCTCGAGCAGCGCGTGCAACGGCTCCAGGAGAGGCTGACCACCGCGCAGGAGGCGTGCCGTACGGCGACTGCGTCCGCGGCCGAGGCCGCCGCCCGCATCGAGCAGCTCACCTCCGAGCGCGCCGCCGCCCAGACGGAAATGGAACAGGCGGCTGCCGCTCGCATCGAGACCAGCGCCGCGCTGGCGGCCCTGGAACGTGACCGCGGCGACCTGCGCGAGGCCATCTCGGCGGCGGCGGCGCGCCTGCAGGCCCTGTGCGAGATGAACAACGGCGCGGGCGCCGACGGCGCTAAGGCTCTGCTCGAAGCCGCGGGGCAGGGCCGGCTGCCGGGCCCCCTGCAAGCGCTGAGAGCGGTCCTCCAGCCCCGACCAGGCATGGAGATCGCGGTGGAGGCGGCCCTGGGCATCCATGTGCACGGGGTCATCGCGCACGAGGAGGAGACGGCAGCGGCATCGGTGCGGCTGCTGCGCGCAAGCGACATCGGGCGCGCCTCGGTGGTGGTCTGCCGCGCCGGCGCAACCACAGGCCTCGACCCACGTGACTTGCCCGGCTGCCTGGGCACTGCTGCCGGCGTCGTCGAGTGTCCCCCCTGGGCGCGGCCGGCGGTAGAGCGTCTGCTGGGAAAGATCCTCATCGTCGGCACGCCGGAGGCGGCACGGAGCTTGACGGTGTGCGCGCTGCCGTGGGAGGCGATCGTCACGGTGGACGGGGAGGTGACCTATCCTTCGGGCGTGGTGGTGGCGGGACGCCCGGGAGCGGGACCGCTGCGGCGGGCGCGGGAAATGGAGGAGCTGGAACGGCAGTTGGCGGAGCTCCGCTCGCGGCTGGACGAGGTGACGCGGACGCGAGATGACGCCGGGCGCTGGATGGAGGACCTCGCCGTCGCCGAAGCATCTGCGAGTGAACACGTGCAGCGCTGCCGTGAGGGGCTGGAGCGACGGCGCAAGGAGCGCGAGGCGGCAGCCGAGCAGCTTGCGCGCCTGCACGCGGAGCGCGAGGGGGTGGAGTCGGAACTGGCGTCGCTGGGCCCGGAACTGGAGCAGGCGCGCGCCGACGAGCACGCGCTGACGCCACAGGCCGAACAGGCAAACGCGCGCCAGCAGCAGGCCGAAGAGGCGCTGGCGACCGCCGAGGAAACCGCGTCGTCCGAGCGCGCCCAGCGCGAATCCATGGCCCAGGAGTTGATGCGCCTGCGCCTGGAGTCGGCCGGGGTCGAGGGCCGCATCAACGCCTCACGCATCGCCGCCGCCAAGGTCGCGCAGACCCGCGAGCAGCTTGGCGCCGAGCTGGAGGCGGACCACGCCCTGCTGGCGCAGGCGGAGGCGCGGGTCGAGGAGTTGAACGCCATCGAGCAGGACGCCACCCAAGCCATCGAGCGGCTGACCATCGCCGCGCAAGCGAGGCAGGTGGAGGTGGAGCGCGCCAAGGATCGCCGCCAAGGGCTTCTGGAGGCCATCTCGGCCAAGCTCGAAGGGCAGAAGGAGCGCGCGGCGGCGGCCGAGGAGTTGCAGGGCCGCCTGCATCGCTCGGAGCTGCGCACCACCCAACTCCACAGCGAGATCGGTTTCCTGGAGCGCACCCTGCAGGAGGAATTCGGCCTCGAGATCAAGCAGGCGCTGCTGACGCACACGCCGGTGCCCAGCCGCGAGCAGGCGCGCCTGCGGGTGCGCGAGCTGGAGGCCGGGATCGCCGAACTGGGCGAGGTCAATCTCGGTGCGGTCGAGGAGTATGACCGCGTGCGCCAGCGCCTGGAGTTCCTGTCCGGTCAGCGCGCCGACATGATCCAGGCGCGCGACGACATCCAGCGCATCATCGCCGAAATCTCCGACACCACCCGCACCCGCTTCATGGAAACCTTCGAGGCGGTCGCCCGCGAGTTCGAGGACATCTTCATCACCCTCTTCGAGGGCGGCAACACCAAGCTCATCATCACCGATCCCAGCGATCCGCTCGAGAGCGGGATTGACGTCCACGTGCAGCTACCCGGCAAGCGCTCGCAGAACCTGCTGCTGCTGTCGGGCGGCGAGCGCGCGCTGACCACCGTCGCCTTGATCTTCGCCCTGCTGCGGGTGCGGCCGTCGCCGTTCGTGGTCCTGGACGAGGTGGATGCGCCGCTCGATGAAGCCAACGTCGGCCGCTTCGCCGGCATCCTGCGCGAGTTCGCCGAGCACTCTCAGTTCATCGTCATCACCCATAACACCCACACCATGCAGCATGCGCATACCCACTACGGGGTAACCATGGAGCAGCCCGGCGTCAGTCGGCTGCTGAGCATGCGCCTGGAGCAGGCGGAAGCCCACGCGGAGGCGCAGGCGTAGGGGTCAAGCCTCAGATAAACGCAGATGCCTGCCGCACCCGTGGTGGGGACGCAGAATGAAGCCGCGTTTCTGTCGGCCTGCGTCGGCGTCCATCGGCGGATGAGGATGGCGTCCAGCCCCGCCCCCCCCCACTGCCTGCTGAGTGCGCGCCAGCCGCGTTGCGAATTCGCCGGTGGGAAGGCTGAACCACCCGGAGCGCTGGTTGATCTCCGGCGCTGCGGCCATGCGATCGTCTGCTCACGGTCTCAGAATCATGCCGCCGGGCCTGCTCGGCGCCTCTGTCGGTGGCTTCGCCTAGCGCTCAGGTGAGGCCAGGGCGCCGCGAGCCACCAGGTCGGCGAGGCGGTCGTAGAGCAATCCACCCAAGCGCGGCGGCGCAGACGCCCTGGTATCCCCAAACAGCACTTCGACCAAACCGCGCTTGCCGAGTTCTACTAGCTCGGGCTCCCCCCTGACCCCGGCGCGGCGGGCGAGCGCGCGCAGGGCGGGACGCATCCCGCCGAGTTCGTCCACCAGCTTGAGCCTGCGCGCCTGCTCGCCGGTGAAGACGCGCCCATCGGCGAGCTTGAGCACCTCCGGTTTAGACAGGCCGCGCCCGTCGGCGACTGCGCTGACGAACTGCTGATAGATGCTATCCAGCAGTTGCCTGGTAAGCTGGCGCTCGCGCTCGGTCATCGGGCGCAGCCCCGACCCCATGTCCTTGAACTCGCCGGTCTTGACGACCTCGGGGGCGATGCCGAGCTTGTCGAAGAGGCCGGAGAGATTGAGGTTGGCCGAGATGACGCCGATGCTGCCGGTGATGGTGCCGGGGTTGGCGTAGATGCGCTCGGCGGCGGAGGCGACATAGTAGCCGCCGGAGGCGGCGACGTCGCCCATGGAGGCGTACACCGGCTTGCCGCGGTCGCGGACGCGGCGGATCTCGTCGTAGATCTCCTGCGACGCGGCGGCGCTGCCGCCCGGGCTGTCAATCCGCACCAGCACCGCCTTGATGCGATCGACATCGGAGGCCTGTCGCAGTTGCCCCACGATGCGCTCCGACGAGGCGGTCGAGTCAAACAGGCCCGCCCCGCCCCCGGCGGTGATGGCCCCCTCGACCCGGATGAGCGCGACATTGCCGCTGGGCAGCCCGCCGTACTGGCCGGCCGCGCCGATGGCGCTCACCACTCCCGCGATCGCCAGGATGACCAGCGCGAAGATCATCAGCGCCGCGGCAACGCCGCAGCCGATGGCCCATTTCGCGCCGGCGCTCATGCCCCGGCGGGGGGGCGGCTGGGGGGTCGGCGGCTGCGGCCACTGCGATGGTTGGGTCGGTTGTTCCATGGGCGTCTCCCCTTGCGGCGTGGTTCAGTCTGCTGGTAGTTTCGTCAGGCGGGCGGTAGTTTCCTGTCGCCGCGATTGACCGGGGGGCAGGGCGATGCTATACTCGGAGCGCGGGATAATCCTGTGGCACCCCGACCTGTCGGGGTGTCCGGCACGGACCGGATTGGCAGGCGAAACGCCTGCTCGACCATGACGGTGTGCCGACGTGGCGGAATGGCAGACGCGCCTGGCTCAAAATCAGGTGGGGGCAACCCCGTGCTGGTTCGACTCCAGTCGTCGGCACCATGTGGGCGTAAGTGCGTGACCCGACCGCGAATGCCGACGGTCGCCGTGAGGTCGCGGGGGGAACTATGGGGGAAGTGGACTGTTTTCCGCGCCGTGTCCGGGGGCGTGCCTGCCGCCTCCGCTCGGCTCTCAACGCCGGTTGTCACTCTCCCAACGCCTCGTGCGCTCGCAGCCCAGGAGCTCCATCACGGCCCCGCACCGAGCAAGACGCATCGGAGGAGCGTCTTGCCCGCCTTGTTCAGGATATGTTCAAGTGCTGCGCACTGTGCGCGTAAGACATGGGCGCCCCGACGCGCGGTGGCCGCGTGCGCCCTGGACTAAGAGCGGAGGGGGAGCGACATGCTGTTCTGGCGGAAAAAGGACCCTCGTGGGGCGGGGACCCCGCAGGCCGCGTCATCGGGGAAAGTGGCGCTTGGAGAGCTGATGCTGAAACGCGGTCTGGTGACCACGGAGCAGCTCGAGGAAGCCCTCCGGCGGCAGCGCGCGAACCACCGGTTTATCGGTGAGATTCTCGTGGAAATGGGCGCGATCACCAGGCTGGACGTAACGCGCATGCTGGAGCTCCAGCATAAGTTGTCTCAGGGCGCTGAGCGCGGGTAGGGCCAGGCCGCGGTGCGGCTGAACATGGAGGCCCTCAGCGGGCGGCGTGCGCAACTCGCCGTCCGCGCGTTGTCCGCATCCCGGGGAAACTCTGCCCAGGTCACAGGCTAAGAGTCGGCGCCACAGGGCCGTCCCTGCGCGCTTGGCTCACCGATGCTGCTGTGCGAAGTCCCGATGGATCGGGATGAAGTACGAGCCCCCCGCTTTCCGCTGACACCTCCGACGCGCCCGCGACACCAACACCGCACAACGCAGAGTGGGTGAGTTCGCCATCCACCGCGCGCTCGCGCACCTCCCCCACTACCCGGAGGGATTGTCGTGGCGTCGGCGAAGTAGGGGGCGCCGGAGCGGCGGCGCGCGAGCAGGGAGTGCGGCAATCGCCAGACGCACGTTCAGCCGGAATGCGCAGGAAGGGTCAACGCCAAGTGGTCGAGCGTCGGCATCGAGGAGGGCTGGGGCGGCAGTTGCTGCTGCTGGTCGTCGCCGCATGCTGCATGGCAGCGGCGATGAAGATCTTCGATGCCACTTTCAACAACTTCATCAACGACACGTTCCACCTGTCGGCGGAGCAGCGGGGGCGCTTGGAGTTCCCGCGCGAGCTGCCGGGGTTCCTGGTGGCGGTCTTCGCCGGGGTGTTCTTCTTCATGAACGAGGTGCGGCTGGCGGCGCTGGCGCTGGCGGTGCTGGCGGTGGGCAACATTGGCATCGGGCTGGTAGGGCGCGACTACTGGACGATGATCGCCTTCATGTTTCTCTACAGCGCCGGCATGCACTTGTTCGGGCCCTTGCGTGGGGCCATCGTTCTGGCCGCGTCTCAGCCCCACGAGCGCGGCACCCGCCTGGGGCAGGTGGGAGGCATGCAGGTCGCGGCGGGGATCGCCGGGGCGGCGGTGGTGTGGCTGGGCTGGAAGCACCTGCACATGAGCTACACCACGCTCTTCGTCGTCTCCGGCGGGCTTGCGCTGGCGGGGGCGCTGGTGATGCTGGGCATGCGCCCGGTGGAGCGCCACCCGGGAGCGCGACCCAAGCTCGTGGTCAAGCGCAAGTATGCGCTGTTCTACCTGCTGTCGGTGCTCTTCGGCGCGCGCAAGCAGATCTTCATCACCTTCGGGCCGTGGGTGCTGATCAAGGTCTTCGGGCAGTCCCCTTCGACCTTTGGGCTGCTGTCCGTCATCGCCAGCGTCATCGGCAGTTGGATGCTGCCGCAGCTTGGGCGGTGGATTGACCGCCTGGGTGAGCGCGCGATCCTGATGGCGGAAGCGGCCTTGCTGGTGTGGGTGTGCATCAGCTACGGCTATGCCGAGCGCTTCGCGGGCGCGTGGGCGCTCTACGTGGTGTGCGCCACGCTGGTGCTGGATGAGTTGCTCTTCGCGGTGGGCATGGCGCGAACCACCTACATGGACAAGATCGCCGAGACCAAGGCCGACCTCACCGCGTCGCTCAGCCTGTCGGTGTCCATAGACCACGCGGTTTCGATGACGGTGCCGGCGCTGGGGGGCTGGCTGTGGGTGCGTTACGGGTATCCGGTAGTGTTCCTGGCAGGGGCGGTGATCGCGTTGGCGAACCTGGCCGCGGCGAGCCGGGTGCGGGTGGCCCGCTCGACGGACCTGCGCGGCGGCGAGGCCCCCTCGGCGACGTAGGCAGCCAAAGGATTTCGCGTATTGACGATGAAGACGAGGTAGCCGCTCATGGTGGCGACAGAGGCTCGGTCTGGCACTGTCGTGTGGCACAGCCACTCCCGGCTGTGTGCTTGCATGAGCTGAGCGCCCGCTCCGCTCGTGGAATCACAGGCGAGGGCGCTTGAGCCACGTCCGCTTGCGCTGGGGAGGGGTCGCGGGCGGGTGCGCCGCGAGCAGAAGGGAGGCCGCAGATGAGACTTGATCCGCTGCCGGCGGCAGAGTACGCCGCGCGCGTCGCGCGGCTGCAGCAGGAGCTGCGCGCCGCCGGCCTCGACGTGCTGGTCGGCTACAGCAGCGAATGCGAAGCGGGCACTACCCGCTACCTTGCCGGCTTCTGGCCGTTCTTCGACTTCGCCGGCATCGTCGTCCCGGCGCAGGGCGACGCCATCCTGGTGACCGGCGGCCCGGAGTCACTGGAGTTCGCCCGCACCTTCGCCCACGTGCCCCGGATCTGCGTCAATCCGCGGTTCGTGGAATCGTCGGCGCCGGAGTGGGTGCCGCAGGTGACGGGCGAGAGCTTCGCCACCATCTTGCCCCGCGCTTGCGGCGGCGTCCCTCGGCGTGTCGGCATCGCCAACTGGAACATCCTGCCGCAGCCGATCTTCGAGGACCTGCGCGCCGCCGCCCCCGCAGCAGAGCTGACGCCCGCTGATGACCTGCTGCTGCGAGTGCAAATGGTCAAGTCC
>DATLAK010000124.1 GCA_035527535.1 Armatimonadota bacterium | reverse complement strand
ATTTCCTCGAAGCGCCACTTGACCAGCCCGTGCCCGGTCAGGCAGTACACGTGCCCGTTGTCGGTGCTGTAAACGACCTCGGGTGCGCCATCGCCATCAAGGTCACCCACGGCCGGAGGGCCCACCCGGAAACGATCCCCGTAGAAGCGCCACAGGACCTCGCCCCGAGCGCTGAGGCAGTACAACCACCCGTCATCCGGCCCGAATAGCACCTCCCGGCCCGGCGCAGGGTGCACGTCGGCCACGGCGGGGCTCTTGAACTCCCCGCCCGGGGAACCGGTACTGAATCGCCATCGCTCCTTCCCCTGGCGGCTCAGGCACACGACGTCGCCCTGAGAAAGCACCACGATCAGCTCCATCGCCCCATCGCCATCCACGTCTTCAACCGTGACCGGGGTGGCGATGTCGCCATCGAGCGTGGTTTCCATCACCACCGACCCGTCTCCGTTGAGAACCATCACCTGCCGCCCGTTCGCGATCGCCACCCCGGTGGGCCGCGCCGCGTTCGGGTACAGAGTCGGCGCGCAGAAGTAGGAATCCGATTCGCGAACCCACTTGACCGTCTGCGCCCATGCGCCGGCCATCACGCTGGTGGCAAGCAACGACGCCATCACCAACTGGAATGCTCTTCTCATTACCCGTTCACCTCATTTCGCGCGTCCATCCGCGCTCATGCGCGCACGGCGGCATGACTTGTCTGGGGACTCCCTTCGGCTCGAGCCGGGGCCTATCCTGCCTGCCGCAACCGGCATTGTGGGGCGAGGACCGAGATGGCACCGTGGGCTGCCGCGCCCTTACTGCCGCACCGAATGTCAAGCCACCGGCGACCGCGGCGGTGTACGCCCGGTGGCGCATCTCCCCTCCCGGCGAGCCGTAGGGCTCCACCGCGTGGTGGCGCTTTCGCCACTGCTCCACCGGCGCCTCCACCTCCAGCAGCATAGCAGGAGCTCCGCTATTGCGAGAACGACGACCCTGACAGGGGCCAGTTTGACACTCGGGGCGGGGAAGGATAGAATGACGCGCGAGAGGCAACGGCGGGGGCGGACCGCCAAGCCGGGCACACATGAACCCCAAGCGCGAAGAGAGCAGGTCGGTCCTGGAGCGCGCCCAGGAAGCGCTGCGCCGGGCCGATCCGGAGGCGGTGGCGGCCCGCAGTGGCGCCGAACTCGAGGGGCGCGACGGCGAGGCCGTCTTGGTCCTACGGCTGCTCGATCAAACACTGCACATGACCCACCCGCGTCTGCAGGTCACGCGCGCCGATGGCAAGCCGTGCCCCGCATGGCAGACGCACCTGCTGACCTACTACCTGTCGCTGGCCGACGGTACCCAACCGGCGGGGACGTGGGTGGCGCTGCGCGACCTGGCCGACGGCATGTTCTACCAGAGGGCGTACCAGGGCTACAGCGGCGACGAGCTGGTGCGCCGGTTCGGCAATGACCTGGAGCCGCTGCGCAAGGCGTGCCGCGCGCTCGCAGGGGAGGCGCTGAATACCGGCGACGCGGGGTATCGCTTCCGGGTCTTGCCGCGGGTGTGGCTGGCGGTGGTTTACTGGCTGGGCGAGGATGCGATTCCGCCGTCCGCGCGCGTGCTCTTCGACGCCGCCATCCGGCACTACCTGCCCACCGATAGCTGCGCGGCGCTGGGGGGTTGGCTCGCCCGTCGCATCGTCAAGCAATGGGCGATTGATCAACGGCTCGGGGACCTCCCCGAGGCAGGCAAACCCGGCCCGGTTGACGAACCATGCCAGGGGTAGGAGCACAGCCATCCAGAGGCGGGTAGGAAGGTATGAGCGCACGTATCCCCATAGACCGTGAACGCCTTGCTGCGTTCTGCCGCCGACATCACATACGTCGCTTGGCGTTGTTCGGGTCGGTGCTGCGCGATGACTTCGGGCCGGACAGCGATGTGGATGTGCTGGTGGAGTTCGCGCCGGGGCACGTGCCGGGGTTTGCCTTCATCTCCATGCAGACGGAACTGTCGGAGATCCTGGGCCGCAAGGTTGATCTGAACACGCCGGGGTTTCTGAGCCCGTACTTCCGGGACGAGGTGCTGCAAGCGGCAGAGGTGCAGCATGCCCAGGCGTGATTCAGCCGGGTCTCACCATACCGGGCGGGACCTTGCCTGAAGTCGCGTTTTGCGCCCCGGTCAATCGGGGCGCGCCCAGGATAGGATGCCCACCCCGCGCCCCCCCGGCAGGTGAACCCGCCCCCGCTGACGAACTAGATTCCCTCGTGTCCCAGACCATCTTCATCGGCGCCGCCTGGCCCTACGCCAACGGCCCCCTGCACCTGGGCCATGTCGCGGGGGTCTATCTGCCCGCCGACATCTTCGCCCGCTACCACCGCGCCCGCGGCAACCGCGTGCTCATGGTCTCGGGCAGCGATATGCACGGCACCCCGGTCACCGTCCGCGCCGATCAGGAGGGCGTGACTCCTGCGGAAATCGCCGGGCGCTTCCACGACAGCTTCGTGGACACCTGGAACCGGCTCGGCATTACCTGGGACCTCTACACCCACACCGAGACCGAGAATCACGCCCGCGTCGCGCACGACATTTTCCTGCGGCTGCTGGAGCGCAACCACCTGCACCGCGAGCACATGGAGGCCTACTACTGTCCGCGGGACGAGCTCTTCCTGCCCGACCGTTATGCCCAGGGAACCTGCCGCTTCTGCAGCGCGGAGACCTCGCGCGCCGATCAATGCGAGGCCTGCGGGGCATTGCTCGAACCCGCGGACTTGCTCACACCCCGCTGCCGTCGGTGCGGCAGCCCGGCGGAGACCCGCCGCACCGAGCACTTCTTCCTCGACCTCGACCAGTTCGAGCCGCCGCTGCGCGAGTGGGTGGCCAAACAGACTCACTGGCGACCGAATGTCCGCAACTTCACCGCCAACCTGCTCGACCAGGGCCTGCGCCCGCGCCCCATCACCCGCGACCTGGCATGGGGCATCCCGGTGCCGGTGGAGGGCTTCGAGTCGAAACGCATCTACGTCTGGTTCGAGGCGGTCATGGGCTATCTGTCCGCGAGCAAACAGTGGGCGGCGGAGCAGGGCGACCCCGAGGCTTGGCGCGAGTTCTGGAGCCCGCAATCGGCGCACCGACCGCCGACGCGCTCCTACTACTTCATCGGCAAGGACAACATCCCGTTCCATACCATCATCTGGCCGGCGATGCTGATGGGCTACGACCCAAAACTGATCCTGCCCTATGATGTGCCGGCCAACGAGCACCTGACGCTGGAGCGCCGGCCCTTCTCCACCAGCCGCAAGTGGGCGATCTGGGCGCCGGACTTCCTGTCGCGCTACGAGCCCGATCCCCTGCGCTATCTGCTGTCGGTCAATATGCCGGAGAGCAGCGACACCGACTTCTCGTGGGGTGAGTTCGTGCGCCGCAACAATGACGAGCTGCTGGCCAACTACGGCAACTTCGTGCATCGCGTGCTGACCATGACCGTGCGCAACTTCGCGGGCCAGGCGCCGCCGGCAGGCAGCCCGGGCGAACCCGAAGGCGAGATGCTGGCGCGGGTGCGGGAGACCTTCGCCGCCGTCAGCGACGAGCTGGAGCACTGCCACTTCCGCGCGGCGATCGCGCAGGCGATGGAGCTGGCCCGCGCCGCCAACCGCTACCTCGACCACCGCGCGCCGTGGCACCAGATCAAGCAGGAGCGGGCGGCGGCGGCCACGACCCTGTACACCGGGCTGCAGGTGATCTCGGCGCTCAAGACGATTTTCTACCCGTTCCTGCCGTTCTCGTCGGAGCTGGTGCACAGGATGCTGGGCGCGCAGGGCCAACTGGGTAAGGACGATTGGCGGGTGGCGCCGGTACCGGCGGGGCGGCCGCTGGCGGAGCCGCGCCCGCTGTTTCGGCGGCTGGAGGAGAGCGTGATCGAGGAGGAATTGCAGCGCCTTGAAGAGCGAAGCGCCTGAGGATGAGGGAGTCGGCACTGCGCGCGCCGTGGGCGAACGGGAGATCACCGACGACCTCGACTTGCTGCTGAGTGTGCTGCCGGTACGTCTGCGGGAGCGCCTGGTGCGACATCCCGATTTGGCGCAGCTGCTGGAGGTGGTGCTGGATCTAGGGCGCGAGCCCGAGGCGCGCTTCTCCGAGCAGGTGATGTCGCTGGCGGCGAAGCCGGTAGCGCGCGAGGACCTGGACTACGTCGTCAGCCGGGTTGGCGAATTCACCGCCGACAACCGTGCCGGCATCGAGCGCACCCTGCATCGCATCTCCGCCATCCTCAACCGTCACCGCAAGGTGGTGGGCCTGACCTGCCGCGTCGGGCGCGCGGTCTACGGCACCATTGACATCATCCGCGACATCGTCGAGACCGGCAAAGGCATCCTCCTGTTGGGGCGCCCCGGCATCGGCAAGACGACCAAGCTGCGGGAGGTCGCGCGCGTGCTCGCCGACGACCTTGACAAGCGCGTGATCGTGGTTGACACCTCCAACGAGATCGCGGGCGACGGCGACATCCCCCACTCGGGCATCGGCCGCGCGCGGCGCATGCAGGTGCCGCACCCCGACCTCCAGCACGCGGTCATGATCGAGGCGGTGGAAAACCACATGCCGGAGGTCGTCGTCATTGACGAGATCGGCACCGAGGCCGAGGCGCTGGCCGCCCGCACCATCGCCGAGCGCGGGGTGCAGCTCATCGCCACCGCGCACGGCAATACCCTGGACAACCTGCTCATGAATCCCACCTTGTCCGACCTCGTCGGCGGCGTCCACGCCGTCACCCTGTCCGACGAGGAGGCGCGCTTCCGCGGCACCCAGAAAACGGTGCTCGAGCGCCGCGCCCCGCCGACCTTCGACGTCGTCATCGAGATCGTGGATTTCGACGAGTTGGCGATCCACCACGACGTCGCCGAGACGGTTGACCTGTTCCTGCGGCGCTCGCCGCTCAACCCCGAGATCCGACGGCGCTCGCAGAGCGGCAAGGTCGAGACCGTCGCGCCGCCGCGCACGGCGGCGCCGCCCGAGCCCGCGGGTGAGTTCTTCGATTACGCGTACGCGCGCTCGCGCGCGCCGGTGACCGACGGCGCCCTGCGCATATTCCCCTACGGCATCAACCGGGGCAAGCTCGAGCGCGCCATCCGCGACCTCGAGCTGCAGGCGCGCCTGGTCAACAGCCTCGAGGAGGCCGACGCGGTGATCGTGCTCAAGGCGCAGGAGCGCCGCGCGCCGCACCTGGTGCAGGAGGCGGCCGCCGCGGGGAAGCGGGCGCATGTGCTGCGCGCCAACACCCAGCATCAGATCATTGCCGCGCTGCAGGAAATCGCGCACCTCTCCGGGCGCGGGCCCGAGCAGCTCGCCCTGCGTGAAGCGCAGCAGGCAATCGAGCGCGTGCTGATGACCTCGGAGCCGGTGGAACTGGCGCCCCGCGAGTCCTGCCTGCGCCGCCTGCAGCACGCCCTCGCCAACCAGTACCGCCTGCAGTCCGAGAGCGTGGGCACGGACCCCCGCCGCCGAGTGCGGATATCGAAGGCCTAGATCGTCCCCCGCCGACTTATCATCCCCCGCGCGGGACCGCGCCGAGGGCCCCTGCCTGGGAGCCTCCCCAGCCACGGCGGTGACGGAAGGGCAGCCGCCCGGACCCTTCGCGGCTCCGCGTCCGTCATCGCAACCAGGCTGGAGGCGACGCCGCGGCTCACCACTCCCGGCGAAGCATGGCACCTTGCAGCAGCGCGGTGACGGCGGCGCCGCAGACCGACGCCTCGAGGTCGCGCCGATCGAAGTAGCTGTCGGTCAGCTCCTTGGCGGTAGCTGCCAACACGCCCGCAGCGAAGCTGCGCCAGCAGCGGTCGGCGCCGACATGGTCGTCAAGCGAATAGGCCATGCTGGCGGCGGCGGCCCCAAGCTGATAGTGACGCTGCCATTCGGCCCCCTCACCGGTGAGCAGGCGACCCACGGCGAGGCCCGCGAGCCCCGGCGGCGCGGTCGCGCGCACCGCGCCGTCACGCGCTTGGGCGAAGTCCACGCGCAGGCAGACCTCGAGCCCCTGCTGCTGCACCGGCCGCAACAGGTTGGGCATCTCCTGGGTCCCTGGCCCCGCGGCGGCAGGCAGCAACGGCGTGAGCCCCGCGAGCACTCCCACTTCCGGTTCCGCGGCGGCGGCACGTCGAAAGGCTGTTGATGCACAGGCAATATGTCCCCTTAACTGCAAAGCGATTATGTCCCCTTAGGCGATCCTGGTGCCCTTGATGATTTGCCCGGGTCCCGCGCGGCGCACCGGCCCCACGCGCAGGCTGGAGGGGGTGCGCTCCCGCAA
>DATLAK010000123.1 GCA_035527535.1 Armatimonadota bacterium | reverse complement strand
GTTGGCGAAGGTGAACTCGTCGTCGCCATCCAGCCGCGCGTAGGTGCGCACGCCGCCCACAGGCATGCCCGCGCTCATCTTGTCGGTGCCGCCGACCGCCGCCACCCGGTAGCCGCAGTTAAGGTAGCGGTACCACTCGGTGAAGCAGAACGCGTCCAGCCCCCCGGCGCCGGGGTCGCCGAAGTAGCGCAGCTCCGCGCCGTCCAACTGCCCCAGCGCGAAATAGACCGGCTCCTCGCAGATGGGACTGGGAAAGTGGGGGCGAATGACCACCCCTTCGCGGCGGCGGCAGGTCTGCGCCCACTCGGTCAAGGTAGTGACGTCGGGGTCCCCGAGGTAGGCTTCACCGGGCCCGCCGGCGCACATGGGGAAGACGGGGTCGCCGCGCGTGCCGAGCATGGAGATGTGCCCCAGCAGGTGGTGGCGGTTCTCGGTGCCGACCCAGACGATGGTGTCATCGGCCGAGCACCCTGACTGCGCGCCGGTGATGTCGGCGACATTGGTGAAGAGCTTGCCCCACTGCGAGGCCAGCAGGTTGACCAGGTTCAGCCCCTCGCCCTGGCCCTCGAGCCAGGCGGTCTGGGGGCTGATGAAGTGGACGTGGGTGTCGGCGGTCACCCACCCCGACCGGCGCCAGTCGGCGGCCCGCCGCAGGCGCAGCTCCAGCTCGCGCTGCCCCGGCTTGATGTCGAGCTTGCGCCGCAGCGGCTCATACTCGAAGCCCTTCGCGATCTCGCAGAAGACCTCCCCCACCGGCAGCTCGATCTGAAAGCGCCCGGGCACGTAGGCGTGGCTGCTGCCGCCCAATTGCAGGTCGCCGCCGTAGTCCTCGAACCAGCCCTCGTTGACCACCTCGTGGTGGCCGTAGGGCGGTAGGTACTCGCCGCGGCTGCCGTGGAAGTGGGCGCGGGTGGGCGTCGGCTTGCCCGTCGAGTCGTCTATGACGGTGACGTACACCCACGCGGTGCGCGGCTGCACGATTTGCAGGCGCGCCCCGCCCACGCCACTGGTGGCCCGGCCGCCGCGGTAAGCCTCGCCGAACGCCAACTCGTATCGCCGTTCGCCCGCGCGCACGGAGAGGGTCGCGCCCTCGGCCCCGGTGGCGTGAAGCAAGAAGTCGCGGGTGGGTTTGTCCTCCGGCTTGGGGACGCCGAGGCCGCGCTCGGGCGCCTTGAGCCACCGTTCGTCGGGCCTCGCGGGCGCCGCGTAGAGGCGGGTGATGTGGCCCATGTCCAGGCCGGCGTCCAACTCGGAAACCTTGACCTTGTCCCCGGGCGGCAGCAGCAGCCGGTACACCCGCCGCGGGACGTGGCGCAGAGGGTGGCCCGGCCCGTCGTACAGCGTCAGCCCCAGCACTGCCACCGGGCCGCTGCCCCGCGCTGTGAGGACGAGCGCGGCCAGCCGCGCCTCGGGGCGCGGGTTCTCCAGCGCGTAGATCCAGGCGGTGCAGAGCCTCGGCTGCCTGGTGAGGCCGGTCTGGTACAGCCCCCACGATTTCGCGGCCTCTTGCGCTTCCGCGACACGGTTCTCGTTAGCGTCGGCGGCGGCATAGCCGTGGGGCGGCCATCCGGGGCTGAACGTGCCGACCTCGAAGCGCGCGCGGATGACCTGCACGTGCTCCTCGCCGTCGGCATATCTCAGCGCGTAGTCAGCGAGGGGCTCCCCGACGTGCTCAGGCCCCTTGGCGACGTCGCAGAAATGGAGCACGCACAGATGGGTGGCGGTCCCGCGCAGAGGGATGACCACCTCGTGGTCCGCGCGCTCCAGGACGACGAGGCCGCGCCGGCTCGGGTCCCGCGGCTCCAGGCGGAAGGGGATGCCCCAGAACCGCCGGCGGCCGCGGGGCAGGTGCGGCCAGCCCTCGCGCGCGGCGGCGCTCCATCCCTTGCCCCGGGGCTTGGCGGGAGCGTTGAAATGTGGGCTGAGATCAACGGTGCGGAACTTGGTCATGGTCAATCATCCCCTTGCTGCGGGCGATGCGCCGGTCGCGCCTGTGGGAGCACCCGTCAGCTCCTGGTTTCGTGGCGTGGGCGGCCTTTCCTGCACTGCGGCTGAGGTCGCCAGAGCGGGGGCAGACAGCCCCCCGGGGGCCAGGGCCTGACTGCCGGCAATCTGCCCGCGAGCGACAGGAGAATCAACCCTGCCGGGGAAAGCCATGGTCCGGCAGTACGGTGCCCTTGGAGGCGAGCAGGATGCGGATTGCAGCCGCACCCTCGCGTCCGGCGGAGAGCGCCGGCAACAGGAGGAGACGACATGAAGCGAACGCGTGGGCGGGCCGCAGTGACGGGGATGTGCGCAGCACTCGGCCTGGGCCTGATGACAGCGTTGACGGTGGGCTTGCCCGCCGGCGGTTTGGCGGGCTGCGCCCGCCAGGCGCGCGGTCCGGTAATCCGCGTTTCGGGCGCGTGGGCGCTCTACCCCATGATGGTGCGGTGGAGCGAGGAGTTCCGCCAGATCCACCCCGACGTGCGCATTGACGTTTCCGCGGGCGGCGCCGGCAAAGGCGCGGCGGATGCGCTCGCCGGCCGGGCGGACATCGGCATGGTATCGCGGGACATCCGCCCCGAGGAGCTGGCCCAGGACGCTTTCTGGGTGCCGGTGGCGAAGACTGCGGTCTTTGCTACCCTCAATGCTGCCAATCCGGTGGCGAGCGAACTGGCAGCGCAGGGGATCAAGCGGAGCACCCTGATCGCGCTGTGGACAGGCGGCAGCCCGCCGACCTGGGGCGAGGTAGTGGGCAAGCCGGCGGTGAAGGACCGCGTGCGCGTTTATGTCCGGGGGGATGCGTGCGGTGCGGCGGAGACCTGGGCGCGCTACCTGGGCAAGCAAGTGGCGGACCTCAAGGGAGTCGCGGGGTTCGGCGATGATCGGCTTACGGACACGCTGCGCAGAGACCCTCAGGGCATTGGCTTCAACAACCTCGCCTATGCCTACGACGCGCAGACGGGCCGCCCCACGGCGGGCCTGATGGTCGTGCCCATTGACCTCAACGCGGACGGGAGACTCGACGACCACGAGGACTTCTACGGGACGATCGGCCAGGCGAGAACGGCGATTGCCGCCGGCGTCTATCCGCCGCTGCTGACGCACGAGGTTTACCTGCTCACCAGGGGTAAGCCGACGGGCCTCGTCCAGGAGTTCATGCGGTGGGTACTGCGCGACGGGCAGGAGTTAGTGGGCCCCGCGGGTTGCATCGCGCTTGGGCCGGACCAGCTAGCGGCGGGCATCGCGAAGCTGCGCTGAGGGCGCCGGGCCAGGAATCGTCCGCGGCGGCGCTCCATCCCTTGCCCCGGGGCTTGGCAGGGGCGTTGAAATACCGGCTGAGGTCAACGGTGGGGAACTTGGTCATGGTCGCTCATCCTCATTATAGCGTGGTGTTCCCTCGAAGCCCTTCTTCGCGCCGCAGTCGTTTCTCTGCGCGCGCAGGCTGTGCTATAATCCCCGCGTTGTGGTTGTCTGATCGGCAAGGGGATGCATCGGCATGAAGACCTACAAGATCGCAGTCATACCCGGCGACGGCATCGGTCCCGAGGTCGTGGCCGAAGGGCTCAAGGTGCTGCAGGCGGCGGCCGCCGCCACGGGCATGAAGTATGAGCTGGTCAACTTCGACTTCGGCGGTGAGCGCTACCTGCGCACCGGTGAGGCGCTGCCGCCGGGGGCGCTTGATGAGCTGCGGGGCTTCGACGCCATCTACCTGGGGGCGGTCGGCCATCCCGAGGTCAAGGCCGGTATCCTCGAGCAGGGGCTGCTGCTGGCGCTGCGTTTCGGCCTCGATCAGTATATCAACCTGCGCCCCATCAAGCTCTACGCCGGAGTGTGGACGCCGGTCAAGGACAAAGGCCCGGCCGACATTGACTTCGTGGTCGTGCGCGAGAACACCGAGTGCCTCTACATCGGCAGCGGCGGCTTCGTCCACAAGGGCACGCCCGACGAGGTGGCGGTGCAGGAGATGGTCTATACCCGCAAGGGCACCGAGCGCTGCATCCGCTTCGCCTACGAGCTGACGCGCAAGCGCAACCGCGGGCGCAAGCTCACCCTGTGTGACAAGTCCAATGTCCTGACCTACGGCCACGACCTGTGGCAGCGCGTCTTTCGCGAGGTGGGCGCGGACTACCCTGACATCGAGCAGGACCACGCCTACGTAGATGCAACTTGCATGTGGATGGTGAAGAACCCGGAGTGGTTCGACGTCATCGTCACCTGCAACATGTTCGGCGACATCATCACCGACCTGGGGGCCATGATCCAGGGCGGCATGGGTATCGCCGCCTCGGGCAACCTCAATCCCGAGGGGGTATCCATGTTCGAGCCCATTCACGGCTCCGCCCCCAAATACGCGGGGCAGAACAAGGCTAACCCGCTGGCCGCCATTTCCGCCGCGCAGATGATGGCCGAGCACTTGGGCGAGGCGGAGACCGCGCAGCGCATGGAGCGGGCGATCCAGAGCGTGCTCGCCGGCGGCAAGATCCCCACCATGTCCGCGACCGGGGGCCTGCCCACGAGCGAGATCGGCGACCTGGTCGCCGCGGCCGCGAGCGGCGGAAACACCGTCGGCGGATGAACGCGGAAGGGGCGGACGCCCAAGAGAAGAAGCCGATGGTGTCGGGCCCTCGCGCGCAATAGCGTCCCCGGCGAGGAATCTTGAGTCGGGTGGAATCGAGGTAGCGTATGCCCCTTTCGGAACGCGAAAACTACCTGCGCAACGCCTCCATGACCGGGCCGGAATGGATGCCGTGCAGTGTTAGCATCTCCGGCGCATCGTGGGACCAGTGGCGCGGCGAGCTGGAGCAAGTGCTGGCGCGCCACCCGACGCTGTTCCCCGGCTTTGAGCCGGGTGAGCGCGACTACGATGAGTGGGACTACGGCGCGGCCCATCGCGCGGGAGAGCGCTTCACCGATGCCTGGGGCTGCGTGTGGTACAGCGAGATCGCTGGGATCGAGGGACAGGTGGAAGGACATCCCCTGGCCGACTGGGACAAGCTCGAGACCTACCGCGCGCCCGATCCGCTGGTGCAATGGGACCGCGAGCCGGCGAACTGGGAGAAGGCGCGCAGCGATGCCGAACAGGCCCGGCGCGAGGAGCGGCTGGTCACGGGCGGGGTGAGGCACGGCTTTCTGCTGATGCGCATGTGGTACCTGCGGGGGTTCGAGAACCTGATGTTCGACATCGCCACCGATGACCCGCGGCTGCCCCGGCTCATCGAGCTGCTGGCGGAGCACAATCGGCGGCTCATCGGCGCCTGGCTTGACATCGGCGTGGACGTGATGGGGTTTGGCGAGGACCTGGGCACCCAGACCGCCTCCATCATCAGCCCGCGGGCGTTCGCCGGGTACGTCGCGCCGGTGTACAAGCGGCTGATCAAGCCCTGCCGCGACGCCGGCTGCCACGTCGCCTTCCACAGCGACGGCTACGTCATGGAGTTGCTGGGCCAACTCATTGACTGCGGCGTCACCATCGTCAATCCGCAGGACCTGTGCAACGGCATTGACAACCTCGTGCGCGAGGTGAAGGGGCGCGCGTGCATCCGCTTGGACATTGATCGCCAGAAGATCGTCCCCTTCGGCACGCGCCGCGAGATCCGCGACCTGATCGAGGAGGAGGTGCGCAAGCTGGGCTCGCCGGCAGGGGGCCTGGAGCTGCTGGTCGGCATCTACCCGCCGACGCCGCCGGAGAACGTGGACGCGTTGTGCGATGCGATGGAGGAATTCCGCACCTACTGGTGGGACGGGCGGGGGTAGCGGGCCTGCGGAAGCGCTGTCGGCCGATTGAGGCACATTTCCGCCCGTAGGGCGGCAACGGAGACGGATCCGTCATGAGCAACACAGCATTTCCACCTTCTCCGACATTCCTGATGCTGGTCGCTGCCGGTCTCGCGCTGGCGGGCGCCGTGTGGGCGCAAAGCACTCCCGCGCGCATCAGCGAGGAGTCCTTCAAGGTCCTGACCGCCTTCTACGATTACGATCAGCAGATCCCGCTCGAGGCGCGCGTGGTGGAATTGCAGGAGGAGGCGACGAGCGTGCGCCGGAAAGTGGTGTTCCGCAGCGCGCGCAGCTTCCTGGTGCCGGGGTATCTCGAGCTCCCCACGGCGGGCAAGCCGCCGTATCCGTGCGTGCTGCTCCTGCATGGCTGGTCGGGATCGAAGGCCGACTGGTGGGAGGACGGCAGCTACATCAGCGGCGGCGTAGCGCGCAAGGCGCTGCTGGCGAAGGGCTACGCCGTGTTTGCGCTCGACGCCCAGGGCCACGGCGACCGCATCGCCGAGAACGATTACCAGGTCGTCAACCTCTACAACGAGCCGGGCGCTCCGACGCGCAAGAACTACTTCACCCTGCGCGAGATCATCGTGCAGACGGTGATTGACAGCCGCCGCGCCATGGACTACCTGGCCACGCGCAGCGACATTGACATGCAGCGCATCGGTGTGTTCGGCTATAGCATGGGCGGGTTCGAGGCCCTCGCCTTGACGGCCACGGAGCCACGCATCAAGGCTAGCGTGGCCTGCGCCGTGCCCAGCTCCTGGAACCACGATGTCGTTCTCACGGCGGCCAACTACGCGCGCGGCATCGGGAATCGGCCTTTTTGCCTGCTCATGGGCAAGCAGGACGACATGATCGGTGAGGCGCAGGCGCGCCAACTCTACCGGCTGATTGAGGGAGCGAACACCAAGCTGGTACTCTACGACGCCGGCCACCAGTTTCCGGCCGAGTACGTCGCCGATGCAGCCGCGTTCATCGCCGAGCACCTCTAACCCGGATTATGCATTATGAGCGTGAAGCATTCACCTGATGGGTGATCGAATGAACGCACCCGTGTTGGGCATAATGTCAGCCCCACAAGCAAGGAAGCGCTTGCCTATGTCGAATGAGAGTGCAGCCTGCAATCTCGCGACAAGGAAGCGCTTCCCGCATGGCTATTATCGCGCCGCAAACCCACCTCGTCAAGCCTTCCGCCAAAGCGACGGGCAAGCCCTCCAAACAACCGGCGGCCAAGCCCCTGTCTTATCGCATCGAAGCGACCGAGCCGAGTCTCACCGGTTTTGGCGGCGCCGGGCTGTTGGCGCAGTTTCTGCAGCGGCTGGGCTTGCCGCAGTCGCTGGCGGCGTTGCCGAATCTTCCGCGCACCCGCTACCCTGCCGCGCGTTTCCTGCTGGGGCTGTTGTATGGCCTGGTGCTGGATCGCTCGCGCCGGGCCCACGTTGCCGAATTGGGCGACGATGCAGTGTTTCCGCAATTGACCGGCCTGGCCGCGCTGCCCAGCCAGAGCGCCTTCAGCCGCTTTCTCGCTCCCTTGCGGACGCCGACTGCGCAGGCCCTGTTGGCGACCAATCGCGCGCTGGTGGCCAAGGTGCGCAAGCTGGGCTCGCCCGCCGGCGGCCTGGGGCTGCTGGTCGGCATGTACCCGCCGACGCCGCCCGAGAACGTGGACCCGTTGTGCGATGCGATGGAGGAATTCCGCACCTACTGGTGGGAGGGGCGGGGGTAGCGGTCCTGCGGAAGCGCTGTCGGCCGATTGCGCGGATAGATGCGGATTCCCGGTAGGCTCGCGGTCTCGCCGGGCTACCGTAGGGCGGGCGTTGCCGCCGCGGACGGCGCGCTCCGCGTAGCGTGGGTTGAGGGACTGGTCGGAGCGGGGAGAGGAACGTGGCCACGCGGCCGCCGTCAGGCAACGAGGGCCCGGAACGGGCACCGGACACGCGTTTCGACACCGCACTGTGCGGCATCGCCGCTGCCGGCTTCGTGTGGGTGCTGACTGTTGTCCCGAGCCCGCCTCTGCTGATGCTCGACGCCGCTCTGGCGACCGCGGTGGCGTTGATTTACGCGGCGCAGCACCAGGCCCTGGCCCGACCGGGTGCGCCCGTGTGGTGCTTCATGTTCGGCGGCTGGTCGGCCGCCGTCTTTCATATGGTGGTGCCGCTGGTGGGCGCCCAGCCGCTGCCTGGGGCCGGAAGCGCCATCGGTCCGGCGACAGTGGCGGGCGCGTTGATCCCCCTGATCGTTGGCGGCGTGATCACCCTGCTGCTGCTTTGGCCCTATGCGCGCCGCGTCCTGGGCCTCGAGCGACGCCCGTTGTGGACCGATGACGAGCCAGCGCTGCACATGAGCATTGCCGCCATACTCGTGTTCTTTATCGTGGCGGCGATAGCGCGTCTAGCGACTCATTGATCTCGCAGATCAAGAGGACAGCAAACAGCACTTTAGCCTGGAGGCTTGCCGGCTGCGCACCGGCGCGCGCATCCCACCCTTGTCGTCGCCCTCACCTTGGCGGTGTAGTGGCTGGCGCTGGAAGCGCCCGTGCCGCCGGAGTGGGAATCACGGGTGCGCACCCGCGGCAAGCGGTCCTACTTCACCGCCGCCATCGAATGGCCAAACAGCCTCCCGCCAGGGCACTCGCTCTTCCCAGCCGCGTCATTTAGCCTCAAGCGAGGCGAAGCACCCTCGCCTACCCCGCCCGCCAGTCCTCCGGCAGGAAGTAGGCGATGAACTGCTGCTTGGCGTAGCGGTCGGTCATGCCCGCGATGTAGTCGCACACCCGCCGCGCCAGGTCGGGCGGGTTCTTGTCAGGCGCGGGCGTCCTCTCCTCGCTCGCCACTGCCAACTGCGGCACCTCAGCGGGGTTCTCCATGTAGTAGCGAAAGAGGTTGCCCACCACTTCGCTGACCTTGCGCAGCCCCGCCCCCGTGCCCATACCCCCGTAAACCCGTGCGAACAGGAAGTCCTTGAGGTCGTCGGTCGCCGCCGCCACCGCGTCGCCCATGGTCACGTCGTCCGCGTCGGCGCTGTGGCGCACGAGGTCGCCGACCATGGTGGTGATGCGCTGGGAGTGGCTCGCGCCCAGGACCTGGATGCAGTTTGTGGGCAGGTCGGCCGCGGCGATGATGCCCGCGCGCAGGGCGTCGTCTATGTCGTGGTTGATGTAGGCGATGCGGTCGGCGAACATGACCACCCGCCCCTCGAGGGTGGCGGGGCTTGCCCGCGGGCCGGAGGGCGGGGTCGCCGCTGATTCCTCTCCCTCGAAGGGAGAGGCCGAGTGAGGGTGCATCCCGCCGCCTGCCGACCCTCTCCCAACCTCTCCCTGAAAGGGAGAGGGGTTAGATGCGCCGCCAGCGCCCGACCCCGTCGTCGCCTCCGCCCGCGGCAGGTCGCTCTGGCCCTTGCTGTGGCGGGCGATGCCGTCGCGGGTTTCCCAGGTGAGATTGAGACCGCGGCCGTCGTTCTCCAGCACCTCCACCACGCGCAAGCTCTGCTCCCAATGGGTGAAACGGGCGTCGGGGTCGAAGCGCCGGTAGGCCTGATCCAAAGCCTGCTCGCCGGCGTGGCCGAAGGGGGTGTGGCCGAGGTCATGGCCGAGGGCGATGGCCTCGGTCAGGTCCTCGTTGAGGCGCAGGGCGCGGGCGATGGTGCGCGCGATCTGCGCCACCTCCAGGGTGTGGGTGAGGCGGGTGCGGTAGTGGTCCTGCTCGGGGGCGATGAAGACCTGGGTCTTATAGGTCAAGCGGCGGAAGGACTTGCAGTGAATGATGCGGTCGCGGTCGCGCTGAAAGTCGGTGCGCAGGGGGCACGGGTCCTCACGGCGGGCGCGGCCCCGGGACTCGACCGCGCGGGCGGCGCGGGGCGAGAGGATCCGCAGCTCTAGTTGCTCGGTCTGCTCACGGATGGTCATTGCCAGGCGCCGACGCAGCACCTCCCGGGGTCAGGAAGCGGGAGGTTGTCGCCCGCCGTCCCCGGCGGCGGGTTTGAGGGCGGTCCGCAACCCCCTGCACCGCCCCCGGCGCGGTCATGGTATCACAGCGAGAGTGCGCGCCGCAAGCCCTCGGCGCACGCGTGGGCGACGCGGGCGTGGCCGGCCAGCCGCTGCTCCGGCCGCCGCCGCCCCGGAGGCGGGAGCGAAAAGCGGCGCAAAATGTGGAAAGTCCTAATCACGGAAGATGAGCAATCGCCTTTCATGCTCCGTGGCAGACGGCGACTTCTGGCTCAGCCTCCGGCGCCACCCCCTGGACTGGGTGGTGCGCGCCGGCGTGCTGGCGGCCTGCGTGCTGACCCTGGGTCTGCAGGCGTCAACCTGGCTGACCATGCCCCGGCTTACTGCCTCGGAATTGCTGCTATTCGCCGCCATGGCGATGCTGGCGGTGCTGTTTCTCCTCTACTGCCTGCGCGAGCTGCACGTGGAGCGCATTGAGACGGAACTGGAGCGCACCCACCGGCTGGAGGAGCTCAACAGCTCCATCATTCGCACCCTGGCCGTCGCCATCAACTCCAAGGATCGGATGAGCCAGGGGCACATCGAGCGGGTGCAGCAATCGGCCCTCGCCATCGCGCGCGAGATGCGCGTCGGCCCCGCGGAGGCGGAAGCCTTGCGCATCGCCGCCCTGCTCCACGACATCGGCAAGCTGGCGGTGCCCGAGCACATCCTCAACAAGCCGGAGCGCCTGACCGAGGAAGAGGAGCGCAAGGTCCACAACCACACCCGCGTCGGCAAGCGCATCCTGGAGCCGATCAGGTTTCCATGCGCGGTGGCCCCCGTCGTCGAGCACCATCACGAGTGCTTCGACGGCAGCGGCTATCCCGACGGGCTGCAGGGCGTGGAGATCCCGCTGGGGGCGCGCATCCTCGCGGTCGCCAATGTTTACGACGCCCTCGTGTCCGAGCGCCCCTATCGCCCTGCGATGTCGTCCGACCACGCACTGGCTCACGTTGCGAGCCAGGCCGGCACCTACTTCGACCCCGAGGTGGCCGCCGCGTTCCAGCGGGTTGCGGCCAGCGGTGAACTGGCGCGCATCTACGGCGACGTCGGCTCCCTGCGCCCCGACACGCAGAGCGGGGACCAGGCCTCCATCCAAGACGCCATCGCCAGCGCGCGCGAAGAGCTGGTCGCCCTCTATGACATCGTTCAGACCATGAGCGCGACGCTGAGCGTCGCCGAGGCCTTGAGCCTGATCGCCAGCAAGACCAAGGGCATCGTCAGCTACTCGACCTGCATCGTATTCCTGGTGGACTCGGAGAGCAAGGCGGTGGTGGCGGAACTGGTGCGTGGCCTGCGCGAGAAGGAACTGCCGGGCATGAGCATCCCCCTGGGCGAGGGGGTGAGCGGCCGCGTCGCCGCCAGCGGCATGCCCATGCGCTGTGACGATCCAGGCCGCGACCTGGAGTGGGCGCAGCCGGGGCCCAGCGGCGGCGTGCTGCACTCGATGCTGGCAGTGCCGCTGATGCGCGAGCGCGAGATCGTCGGCGTCATCAGCCTCTACCACGAGCAGCAGCACGCCTTCACCGAGGATCACCAGCGCCTGCTGGGCATCGTCGCGCGCCAGGCGTCGTTGGCGATCGAGAACGCGCGCGAGTTCGAGCGCACCAAGCAGTCGGCGCTCACCGACAGCCTCACCGGCCTGCCCAACGGGCGCTGCCTCTACATGCTGCTGGAGCAGGAAATCAGCCGCGCCCGCCGCCAGGAGCAACCGTTGTCCCTGCTCGCGCTCGACCTCGACGACTTCAAGACCATCAACGATACCTTCGGTCACCAGGCGGGCGACCAGGCCCTGCGCGAAATCGGCGACATCTTCGGGCACGCGCTGCGTGAGTACGACATCGTGGCGCGTCACGCCGGCGATGAGTTCTTCGTCGTTCTGCCCGCCACCGGCCGCGACCAGGCATACACCATCGCCGGCCGCATCCAGTCGGCCGTCGCCGGCCACCAACTGCGCGTAAACAGCCACACGCTGGCGCGCCTGCGCGTCAGCATCGGCGTCGCCACCTTCCCCGACGACGCCCCGGATATGCACTCCCTGATCGCCGCCGCTGATGCCGCCATGTACGCCGACAAACGCGCCAATCAGCAGCATCTCGATATCCTGCCCCGCCGCACCTAGTCGCCCCGACTCGTCGGGGCTTTACGATAGGGGCCCCGATGCCGATCGGGGCCCCGACCATTCCCACCGCGCCGACCTGCGGCGCGGCGTCTTGCCTGCGATGTGACCCCGAGCGAGGAACAGGACTCCCCGTGCCGGATCAATGCGCTCCCACCTCCAGCAGGGGACGACGCGGTCCCGGGGCGATCGCGAGGAGGCGTAGAGCACGCGGACGCAGAAACCCTGGTCCACCGGAGCGCAGGTCACAACCGGCAAGCGAGGTGATGTAGGCGTGGCGCAAAGCGAATCCCGTTCGGCGGGCGAGCGTTTCCTGGCCCTGGACCTGGGCGCCGAGAGCGGGCGCGGCGTGCTCGGCACGCTCGACGGCGGCAAGCTGCAGTTACGCGAGATCGGGCGTTTCCCCAACGGCCCGGTCAACCTCCTGGGCAGCCTGCATTGGGATGCGCTCGGCATCTTCCACCACCTCAAGCACCTCCTCGGCGCGTGCGCGCAGGAGGGCGAGGCGTTGGCTGGCATCGGGGTTGACACCTGGGGGGTGGATTTCGCCCTGCTTGACGGCGACGGCGAGCTGCTGGGCAACCCCTATCACTACCGCGACGCGCGCACCCAGGGCATGTTTGAGGCCGCCTTCTCGCTCGTCCCGCGCGCGGAGGTCTTCCAGCGCACCGGCATCCAATTCATGGAGATCAACACCCTCTACCAACTGCTGGCGATGGCCCGCGCGCACTCCCCCGCGCTGGCCGCCGCGCGGCGCCTGCTGATGATGCCCGACCTGCTCCACTACTGGCTCACCGGCGAGCAAGCGGGGGAGTTCACGATCGCCACCACCTCCCAGTGCTACGATCCACGCGCGGGCGATTGGGCGCGCGCGATGCTGGAGCGCATGGGCCTCCCCACCGCCATCCTGCCGCGGATCATCCCGCCGGGCACGGTGCTGGGGCCGCTGCACAAGTCGGTAGCGGAGGAAACCGGGGCGCGCGGCACCGTTATCGCGCCTGCCGGCCACGACACCGGCGCGGCGGTGTCGGCGGTGCCGGCGGTGGGTGACGACTGGTGCTACATCAGCTCGGGCACGTGGTCGCTGATGGGGGTGGAGACGAAAGCGCCCGTCATCACCGACGCGGCGCTCGACTATAACTTCACCAACGAGGGCGGGGTCGCGGGGACTTTCCGGCTGCTCAAGAACATCGGCGGGCTGTGGCTGGTGCAGGAGAGCCGCCGCACCTGGGAGCGCGAGGGCGCGCCCCTGAGCTATGATGAACTGGCCGCCCGCGCCAGCGCCGCCAAGCCGTTGAGGTCCGTGATCGAGCCGGATCATCCGTCGTTCCTGGCCCCGGGCGACATGCCGGCGCGCATCCGCCGCTTCTGCCGCGACACCGGCCAGCCCGAGCCGTCGGACGTGGGCGCAGTGGTGCGCTGCATTCTGGAGAGCCTGGCGCTCAAGTACCGCTGGGTGCTGGCATGCCTGGAGAAGATGCTGCGGCGGCGCATCGCGCGCGTGCACATCGTCGGCGGGGGGGCGCGGAACCGGCTCTTGAGCCAGCTCGCCGCCGACGCCATGCAGCGCCCCGTGATCGCCGGCCCGGTGGAGGCCACCGCCATCGGCAACATCATGATCCAGGCCATCGCCGCCGGCGCGGTCGGCTCGCTGCCGCAGGCGCGCGAGATCATCGCCGCCAGCTTCCCCACCGAAACCTATGAACCGGGTTCTCCCGCCGGCTGGGACGAGGCCTATTCGCGCTACTGCGCGCTGCTGGATGGGTGACAGACAGCCACACGCGGACGCCCGTCAGAGGTATCCCAGGTCATCGAGGCGCCAGCGGATTTCCTACTTGTCATCGGGGGTTAGCTCGCGCGTGACCGGCAGCCCTGACGGGGGATGATTCAGCCGCCCCCACGTGATACGCCCCCCATGTGCGCTCGTGGAGGTAGTAGAGCAGCATCTTTGACACCACCTCGACCGCGCCGATGCCCACCGACAGCGCCGGCGGGCCGGTAGCGGCGCGGCGGATCAGCGGCGCGACAGCGTTTCCCGCGCCTGGGCGATGTCTAGTTGAATCTGCTCCGCCAGCTCCTCGCTGCTGGGAAATGCCCGTTCATCGCGTAGGCGGGACATGACGTCGAGCGTGATGTCGCGGCCACATAAGTCTCCTTGCGCGGCATCGAGGATGTGCGCTTCGACGCAGGGGGCAGGCGACGTTCACAACCCCTTCGAGAACACGAGGCCGCGACTCTCAAAGCCCCGCGATCGGTAGAACTCGTGGGCCTGCGTTCGGTGGAAGCCGGAGTCGAGTTCGATGCATGTGCACGAGTGTCGCTTGGCGACCTTGACCAGTTCCTCTAGCAGCAGGCTGCCCACGCCCTGCCCACGGAAGTCCTCGTGCACGATCATCTCATCAGTATGGGCAGGGCCTCCATCCAGCCACAGGCTGTTCTTGATCGTCAGGGAAGCGAACCCGATGACCTCGCCGTCAACGCGCGCCGACAGATAGACCTGGGCCCGCGAGCGGATGCCCTTCAGGAATGCTCGGCGCACGCGTTCCTCGTCAGCGCGCCAATCCGGCCACAGCTGATGCAGCAGCACCAGTATCTGGTCGAACTCCTCCGCTCTGGAGGGCGAGATGTCCACCGTGCTCATCGGGAACTCCTCATCAACGCAGCGGGTGGCGGTGGCGACACGTGAAGCACAGTCATGCATGAACCGCTGGGATGTCATGCTGAGCGCAGCCTCAAGCGCGAGCGTAACGCGAAGCCGAACAAGGGTATGACCGCGAAAGGTTTCCCCGCCTCTGGAGGGTCGGGATCACCCTGGGCGCGTGGTCCGCCACGGCGGATAAACCTGGAAACCGCGCGGATGTAGGGGCAAGGCATGCCTTGCCCCTACTACGTAGTCGCGCCCGGGTGTGCGCCCAGCCATCCCAACGAGAAACGGTCGCACCCTCGAAGAAGCTTGCCCTCCACAAAGCACCGGGCGGCGCGGGCTATGAGGCCATCGCGGTCGGGCTCAGGCCTCTTCCTCCTCGCCGCGACCACGCAGGCGCGTCGCGATCTGCTCTTTCTTCTCGCGCAGCACTTCCTTGCTTTTCTCGCACCACTCGGAGCCGCTGCGAGCAGCCCGCTCCTTGAGATCGCCCGCGCGGTCCTTGATGCGGCTGCGCATCTTCTCACCCGCCTCCGGCGCGAACAGCAACCCCAGAGCGGCGCCGACCAGCGCACCCAACAGCAGGCCTCCCACGAACTCGCCGCTTCGCATGCTCATAGAAACCATTCTCCTTTCCCCGATCGTCTGTGTGCGGATTATAGCAAGCGCCCCCACTCCGGTCAATATCAACGGGAGCACATCGCTCGACCCCGCATCCCGATCGTGGCATCGAAGAAGCGCGCGTCGCATCGCCGCCATCGGCTCAGGGCGGGCCTACCAGCAGCACCGGGTGGGACCAGGCTGTCTTCCCGTCGCGGGTCATGGCCTGAATGCGGCAGTAGCGCGCGGCCGGCAGTGGGAACTCCGCCCGCGTAAGGTCCTGGCCACGGCGGCCGAACGCCCGCGCGCCTATGGTGGGGGCGGAAACCATGGCGATTGATTGCACCGGCGAGGTCGTAACGCGAATGCGATCGTCGCCGATGCGCAGGTCGCGGATCTCCGGCCCGGTGGAGGCGTAATAGCGCCCGCGACGCAGCGCCTCCATCACCGCCTCCACCGTCAGGCTCTCGGCGCGGATCATGATCCACGCCCGGCCGTGATCCACCGCGCTGTGGTGCCCGTCGTCCACCGCGAGCGCGCCCAGGTCGTGGCCGAGGCTGAGTAGGTCATCCCAGTGCGTCGCGCTGCAGCCGCGCGCGTTCTCGAGGTCGCAGCTCGTGTTGTAAACCTCGATCGCCAGGCAGCCCGCCAGCGCCGCTATTTCCTCGGCCGCCAGCCCCGACCAGTAGGGGTGGGCGATGATCGCCTCGCCGCCGTCGGCGCGGATGATGTCCACCAGCTCCTGCGCGGTCGGAACCGCCGGGCGCGCCAGCCGGCCGCGCGCGTGCAGGTCAAGCCCGACCACGTGATAGCCGGCGCCTTGCCGGGCACGATCGCCGCCCAGCTCGGCGCCGGGAATGACCAGGAAGTCGTCGCGCTCCGACGCGAACTCGGTGACCAGCCAGTGGTCGGTGATGGCGAGAATGTGATACCCGGCGCGCCGGTAGAACTCGGCGGTGTCGGCGGGAGCAAGGTCGCCGTCGGTGTCGGTAGTGTGGGCGTGAAGGTTGGCGCGATACCAGTTGCCGCGACAACGGAAGGGATTCTCGAACAAGGCAAGCCTCCTGTGACGACAGGCTCTCACGGGTCCTCGGTGGTGCCGGGCGGCCGCGCCGCGTCCTCGGTGTCACCCGCGGCCGCAAGCGCCCCGCTGAGCGACGTGCGCATGGCGGCGACGAACTGGCCGCACTCGCTGCAGGCGTTGGCAAGCATGGTGTTCGCGCGATAGAGCTTGCCTTCGAGGGTGCGCTCCAGGTTGTCGAGCAGGCGCGCCATCTCCACCAAGCGCGCCTGGGTCTGCGCCGCATCGGCCCCGGTTGCATAGCGCAGATGCAAATGATACACGGTCAGCAGGTAGGGCACGAGCAGGCCATAGGGCACCACGATGACCCCCCGCTCGTGGGCCTGGGCATGGGCGCGCCGACAGGCCGCGAAAACCGCCTCGGGCACCGCCGCCACCGCCCACGGCAGAGTCCGTTCGGCGTCTATGTACCCCGCCACTTCGCGCACGCGCTTCACGACCTGGGCCTCGATTTCATCGTTCAACTGCCGCTGCGCCTCCGGATCCTCCGCTTGCGCCAGGCGTTCGAGCAAGTCCGTGGACGGCCACTTGGAGTCAATCGGCAGCAGCCGCCCGTCACCCATCACCAGCGCGAACTCCACCCGCTTGCCCCCCAGCGCCACGTCGCGCTGGAGCATCTCCGCGGGAAAGCACGCCAGCGCCTCCGCCACCACGTTCTCGCCCGCGCGCCCCTTGGCGTAGCTCCCGATGAGGGTCGCCTGGATGCGACTCACCGTCTCCTGGGCCCGCTCTCGGGCGCGCCGGTCGGTTTCATCTTGCGCCGTCATGCGCTCCAGTAGCGCGCGCGCCTGGCCCAGGCCCGACTGCAGGTCCCCGCTCACTTGACTGGAGGCCGCCAGGCGCTCGCGGATTTGCGCCAGCGATTCGCCGTGGTCCGCGATGCTCTGCCGCAGCCACGACAGCTCGGCCGGGCCATTCCCGCGCAGCCGCCCGAGGAGAACCACCAACAGCACGATCACCACCGCCAGCCCCGCTGCCAGCACTATCTCAACCGCGCTCATCGCCAACCACCTCCCCGCTCCCTTCTCTTCGACTCGCGGGCCCGGAACGTCCTGCACCCGTCACGGCGATGACAAGCTGCCATGGCCTCCGGGGCATGGGGGAGCTTGGAGCTCCTGGTGCAGGTCGCACCCGCCTCGGACACCGCTTGCGCGACACCTGTAACCCTCTCGACGGCAGCAGCGAGGACACGCCGGCGGCTATGCCGGCGGGTAGTGCCCCCGACCAGTCGGGGTTCCACGTTCAGCGGAGCGCATCCCCGCTTGTTGCGGTTACACTCCCCGGGGCGGAGCCGCTTGACGGGGGCGCATGGGCGCAGTACGATGACGCATCGGCGAGCGCAGTCGTGCGCCGTGGCGAGGGAGGCGATGAAGCTCATCCAGCAGACCCCGGGATGCTCCGATTTCGACCTTGTTCTCGGCAAGCGGGCGGCGCCAGCGTTTCGCGTGCTCCTGCCGGAGAGGATCGTTTCCGCAGGCTCGACGCTGGTGGCACCGAGCCATACGGTTCCCGGCGAATGGGCGTTCACGCTTGCCGGCGCGCGGGGCGAGTTCGCGCCGTCGCCACTGGTGCGCGTGGTGGTCGGTATCGAGTGCGGCGAGGCCGAGATCCGGGTTGATATCGAGTTCATCAACACCTCGCCGCGGGTGCTGTCGAGCGTGACTGCCGACTTCTGCGCGGCGGTCAATCACCTGCCGGGCGCGCCCGGGTGGTGCAATCGCGACTTCATCCCCTCGGTCCCGCTCGACCGCGGCCTGCAGGGCCGCTACTGGTACGAGAAGGTGACCCCCCACGGCCTGAAGGCCCTCACCGCCGAAGGCTGGGTCGCCATGCATCCGTGCCCTGCTCACCCCGATGCCGACGCGGTGGGAGAGTACGAGTGGACTCTCAGCCCTCGCACCGACGCCCACGCCTGCGCCGCGCGGTCTGCGGATGGAAGCTTGCTCTTTTTCCAGGCGTGGGATGCGCCCTGTCGCCATATCGGGCCCTTCCCCGGGAACGCATGCATGCATCTTGTCCCGCTCGTCGCTGAGCTCATCGAACCCGAGAAGACCGCGACCATCCGCGGCCGCATTGGCATCTTGCGCGGCGACTGGCAGGCGCTGGCCGGCAAGATCAATGCCGAGCTGCCCGCCCCGGCGCCGACGGGATAGACGGCAGTCGAGAAGGAGACCTCATGCTGACCCCAGACCTGGAGTTCAACCGCTCCCTTACGCGCGATCTGACCCTCTATCGCTACCCGCTCCTGGACGAGGAAGGCGAGGGCGTGGACCTCACCTGGTACGCGGAGGTCTCGGTGCACCTGCCGCGGCGTGGGGACACCTATCCCGTCTACGAGGTGCCCGCAGGCAAGGTGGTGCTGCTCGACGAGTTCGTGTTCTGGTGCCACGCCGCGCCTCACGCCATCTGCGGCGGCAGCATTGGCCGCGTCACCCTCGACGGGGGGTACCAGATCACCATCAACGCCGCCGCCGCCGGGGGCGAGGCCAACCACTATGTCCCCGCCCGCCCCATCGTCTACTTCCCCGGCGAGTGGATCGCCGTCTGCCCTCACCATCTGGGCGAACTCTCCGACGTCCCCTTCCGCCTCACCGCGCGCTTCCGCGAGAAGCCCGCGCCCCCCGGCGCCGTCGCCGGCCGCCAGGAGCGTCTAGTCGGCGGCGCGCAGCCGTAGCATTTCTCCGGGGTCACCCGCGCCTCGTGCGCCATTGACCGGCTGGGCAGGGCTGTGGCAGAATAGGCGGGTGAGATCCCTGCGCGTGCTGTCTGCCAGTGTCCGGGGCTCCCCCGGCCGGCGGCGGTTGGCCCTGCGGGTCGGCCTCCCGGTCGCGGTCGCGGTGATGCTGCTCATCTGCTACTGGCTGACGCTCGCGCCCACGATCACCGACCCCGATTCCGGCGAACTGGCGACCGCGGTGCACACCATGGGCGTCGCCCACCCCACGGGTTATCCCCTGTACCTGATAGTGGGCAAGCTATTCGACCTGCTTCCCCTGGGCGAGCCGGCGCGCCGCATCGCCTTCTTCAGCGCGGTGTCAGCGGCGGCGGGCGGGGGGCTCCTGTGCTGGATGCTGATCGCGCTCACTGGCAGCGGGGCGGCGGGGGTGCTGGGCGGGCTGGTGCTGGGGCTCAACTGGTGGGTGTGGCCCCAGGCCAACCAGGTGGAGGTCTATGCGCTTCACGTGTTGCTGGTGTGCCTGGTGCTGGCGATGTTCGTGCGCTGGCTGGAGCAGCGCACGCCGCGGCG
>DATLAK010000122.1 GCA_035527535.1 Armatimonadota bacterium | reverse complement strand
ATACAGGAGACACCAGCGACCGGGCAAGGCCGCGAGCCGGCAGCATCCCCCTCATCTGCCGCGTAGGAGCACAGCATGTTCATCCGCCCGTGGAGGGCTGTGCCCTTACTCTGGTGGCGCCGCAGCCTCCGGCCCGGCGGTGACGATGACGGCCTGGTCGGGCCGCAGGTACTTGTGCGCGGCGGCGGCGACGTCGGCCGGGGTCACGCTGTTCATGATCTGCGGGAAACGCCAGGGATAGTCCAGCCCCAGGCCGTAGAACTCGGCGTCGGCCAGCGCGGCGGCGATGCCGCTGTTCGTCTCCATGCCCAGGGAGACGGAACCGGTGACGTAGTCTTGCCATAGGCGCAGCTCCGCCGCCGCGGGCGGGTGGTCGCGGACTTGCCGCAGCACCTCTAATGCGCTGTCAATCGCCTGGTTGACGCGGGCGGGGTTGACTCCCATGTTCATGACCCACGGCCCCGCGCCCCGGTAGGCGGCGAAGTAGCTGTAAACGTAGTAGGCCAGGCCTTGCTCCTCGCGGATGCGCTCCGCCAGGCGGCTGGACAGGCCCCCGCCGCCCAGGACGTAGTTCAGCAGTTGCGCCGCGTGATAGTCCGGCGCCAGCCGGCTGACGCCGGGGAAGCCGATGATGACGTCCGCCTGGGTCTTGCCGGGGAGAGTGGTCTTCTCGCGCGTGACCTGAGCCGGCGGCGGCGCTTCGGGGAGCGCTATCGGCGGGCGTTCACCCCCAGCCTGCCAGTCGCCGAAGTATTGCTCGGCCAGCTCGCGCACCCGCTCCGGCGACACGTCGCCTACCACCGTCAGCACCAATGTACCCGGCCGGTAATAGCGCCGGTGAAAGCCAACCAGGTCCTCGCGCGTGATCACGCCGATACTCTCGAGCGTGCCCGACGGCCGATAGTGCAGAGGGTGTCCCTCGGGATAGAGCGTCGCGTAGAACCGCCGCGACGCGACCTCGCCCGTGTCCTGCAGCGCCTCGCTCAGCGCGACCTCCAACTGCTCGCGCTGCAGCGAGACCTGATCCTCGGGGAATGTGGGCCGCCGCACCTCGTCGGCCAGCACCTCCAGCGCCAGCGCCAAGTCGTCCTTGAGGCAGCGACCGCTGACATTGGCGACCTGGATGCCGCCGCTTAGGTCCACATCGGCGGCGACGAATTCGAGCGCGTCGGCGAGGTCCGCGGCTGAACGGTCTCCCGCCCCGCGGGAGAGCATGGCGGCGGTGAAACCGGCCAGCCCCGGCTTGCCCGGCGGATCGAAGATGGCGCCTGCGCCGACCATGCCGCGCAGGGCGATTGCAGGCACCGCCGGGTTGGGGTACACGATGAAGACGGCGCCGTTGTCGAGCTGGATGCGCACGGGTCCATGTGCCGCGTTGGGGGCGATCGTGCCCTCGCTCGCCCCGGCGCCCGGCGGCAGGGACGCAGCCCATGGCCGGTGGCCGGCGGCCATGGCAAACGGCGGCGCCACCTGGTGCATGCCCGACCGCTGCGCGGGGCCGGCAGGAGCGGCGGGTGCGGAGGGCGCCTGCGCGGTCGGCACGAACCAGCCCACGGTTCGGTTATCGGCGTTGAGGTAGCGCCGCGCGGCCTCCCGCACCTGCGCGGGCGTGACCCGCTCGATGCGCTCCAGGTAGCGGTAGAGCAGGCGATAGGTGCCGATAACGTCGAAGAAGCCCAGCCGGTAGGCGAGGCTGCTGACCGAATCGGTACCATAGACGAAGGAGGCCTTGGCCTGGTTCTTGGCCCGCTGCAGCTCGCGCGCGGAGATGGGCTGGGAGGCCAGCCGCTCAATCTCCGCCAAGGCGGCGTGTTCCCCCTGCTGATGCTCCACCCCGGGCGCGAGGGTCAGGTATACCGCGAACAGGCTCGGGTCGCGACCGGTTGAGTTGTAGGCCTCGGCGCTGACGGCGATGTGCTTGTCCACCAGGGCCTGGTAGAGCCTGCTGGTGCGCCCGGAGCCGAGCACCGACTCGATGACGTCGAGCGCGTAGTGGTCGGGGTGATTGGCGGCGGGGGCGTGAAAGGCGAGCTGTACCATGCCCACCGCGCCCGGCCGACGCACGACCACGCGACGCTCGCCCCGCTGCTCAGGCTCGACCGTCACCACCGGCCGCGGCGCAGGGCGCCGCGGAATCGCCCCGAACAGCTCGCGCACCCGCCCCAGCACCGCGTCGGTATCGAAATCGCCGACCACGACCAGCGTCGCGTTGCTGGGCGCATAGTAGGCGCGGTAGTACGCGAGGGCCTGGTTGCGGTCGTAGGCGTTGATGTCGGACTTCCAGCCGATGACCGGCCATTGATATGGATGCGCCGTGAACGCGGTTGCCCACATCTCGGTGTTCAGATAGTAGCCGGGGTCGTTCTCGCGGCCCTCCAGCTCCGACAGGACGACCGTTTTCTCGCTGCGCACGGCCTCGGGATCGAAGGTCGCGTTGGTCATGCGGTCGGCCTCGACGCGCAAAGCCAGGTCCAGATGGCGCGCGGGCACGGTCTCGACGTAGGCGGTGTAGTCAAGCCAGGTGTAGCCGTTGTCCCATCCGCCGGTGCGGGTGACGAGCTGCTCGATCTCGCCGGGCGCGAACCGCGCCGTGCCCTTGAACATCATGTGCTCGACGAAGTGGGAGATGCCGGTAATCCCCGTGTGCTCGTTGCGGGCGCCGACGCGGTACCAGGTATAGACGCTGACCACCGGCGCCGTGTGCAGCTCCTGCGTCAGCACGCGCAGTCCGTTGGGCAGCACGGTCAGGCGCGTGGCTAGGTCGCTGCGCGACCGCCGCCCCGGCCCGAAAGGCTTAGGGGCCTGCTCCGACGCCGGCACCGCCCCGGAGAGGATGGCGATCGCCAGCAGGCACGCAGCCAGCCGCCACCCGCCGGCGCGACGACGCGGTGCGAGCATCAGCGGCCATCCGCGACCGCGAGCAGTCATGTCATGCGCCCTCCCGCAGCACCCATCTGAGAAACAGCACCAAGCCAACTATCCACAGCCCCAGCAGCAGGCCAAAGGTGAATTCGAACGACAGGCGCAAGACCGCGCCCACAACGCCGACCGCGGTGCTGACCAGAATCCCGTACAGAAGCCCTTGCTTGACGGCGCCGCCGGCCCAGACGTCGCGCAGCCCCTTGAGGGTCGAGCACGACCACCCGCATTGCGGGCACGTCTTGCCGCTGGCATCGAGGGCGCCCTCACAGCGCGGGCAGCGCTTTGCCGTCTCCAGGCCCTGCATCTCGCGCAGCAAGGACTTCAACTCGTGGCGCGTCTTGGTATCCCGGGGATCGAGACCGATCGCGATCTCGTATTCGGCGGCCGCTTCCTCCCGCCGGCCCTGCTTGCGGCACACGGCGGCGAGAAAGGCGTGGGCCGCCGCGTTGCGGTGGTCGAACTCGATCGCCCGCTGGCAGCGCCGCTGGTCTTCTTCCAGCATCTCCCGTTCTCCGCGGCGGGACGCCGCGGTGCAGAGCAGGTGCCAGATGCCGAAGACGCCCACGATCGAGAGCAGCGCCGGGAAATACCAGATGCTGCCGATCAGCGACACCGCCACCGCCGTCTGTGCCGCCGCGAGGCCAATGCCCAACAGCCCCTGCCAGACCTCGATCTCGCGCTCGAGCATCGCCGACAGGACGCGAAGCGCAAGCCACCCGCCCGCAAAGCCCGCCACGAGCCACAGGATTAGCTGCAACCTACCCCCCCACCAATACCTCCGCCCCCTGAGCTACCGCTGCAGAGCCAGGGCGACCGTCACCCGTAGCGAGACCGCGCCGGGCACTGTCGCCTCAGGCGCTTCCGGGCCGAGCGCGGTCGAGGTCTTGAGGTCGAGCTTGATGTCGGTCTTCTGGCGCAGCAGCACGCCCTGCTCGTAGGCCAGCAGGCTGGTGGTCTCGATGCGCTGCAGCCCTTCCATCGTGACCTGCATGCCAACCACCTCCGCAGGCAGTGGCCGCTTCACCGGGATCGCCGTGGTCGTGCGGATCTTGGCGCACGGCACGCCGCCATCATCTTCCCACCCGACGAACTCGAACTGTTGCTCCACCTCCAGGTCGCTGCCGTCGGGCTGCATGAGCTTCGCCTTCGCGGTCCACTTGTCCCCGGGCTTGACCGCATGCTCCGGCAGACCTTCGACCTGGACGAGCCCGAACAGGGGCCGCACGGCATCGCCCATGCCAGGGGTGCTCAACAGAGCCGCGGCGGCCTCCCACCCGCGGACCGCAGTCACCTTGCCGCGATCGTCCACGACCTGGGTGAGCGTCGGCACCTGCATCGTCACCGTCTGGCGCTCGCCGCCGGCGCGGAAGGTGAGCGAGGGATCCTCCGTCGCCACCTCCACCTCCCACGCCTCCGGCCCCGCCCGTGACCGTGTCCGCTCGACCCGCGTGAACCGCCCCCGCACCGCCACCCGGTGCTCATCCCCCAGCATGGTGATGGTGCCGGTGCCGGAGACCTGGGCTCGATACCTGAGGGTCTGCCCGACCTCGTGGCGCAGCCGCAGAGTTACCTCGGTGGGAGCGGCCGCGGCGACGGCGACAAATGCACAGAGGCCTGCCACTGCTGCGATCAGCCTCATCAGCCAACCTCCGCCTAGATTCCCGGCTGTGCGCCGTGATCCCCCGCTCGGTGCGCGGCCCGCATCCGCGTGCCAACCACCCAATCCTGTGACCGCGGTCAGCAGGCGGGGACCCCCGCCGCCGGCCGCGAATGGCGACCATCCAGCCGGCGAACGGGCCACTGCGCGCTGCGGTAGGGATTGTATCACGAAGCTGAGGTGGCGGCAATCTCGGGCGTGCGCGATCGGCCGCCATTCGGGTGGGCGCGCGACAAGCGGGCATCGGTCGAGGGATTTGCGGAGAGCGACGCGGTGGATCGGTCGCGCCCCGCTTTCAGCATCCTGCGCGCTGTGTCCCCGCGGCCGCCGACTATCGCAGCGCCGGGCAGTGGTCCTCGGGCCGGGCGGTGGGGAGTCGCTGGCGCCGGGCCTGCCACAGGAGGATGCCAAGCGCAACACATGACACGGCGATCTGGCTCGACACTTCGCGCACCTGCCGGCCATGCGCTCCGCGATGCGTCGGGAAACACGGACGCCCCATCATCCCCGCCGCGCCCAGGCCGTTCTCGATATCCGGAGCGACGCCCCCGATTGCTCCCGCCAGGGCCGGCGAATCGAAACCGGCGACGACGCCTACGGTCGCCAGCGCCGCCGCTGCCATCGCCACTTCCGCCGTCACCCCGAAA
>DATLAK010000121.1 GCA_035527535.1 Armatimonadota bacterium | reverse complement strand
ACCTGGCAGGCGGCGGACAAGGAGGAAGAAGCCGTCTGAAGCCCAGGGGGACAAGGGGAGCCTGGAGTCTATCCCATTGACTCCTAAGCGTCCTCCGGCCTGAGACCGGTATGGCTACGTGCAGGAATCTCCGGTGACGTGCCCTTATTGAGAACCGACCGCCAAATGATGGGAATGGTCGGAGACGAAGTGTAGCGCGAGTAAGAGCGTGCAGCGCCAAAAGCCCAGACGTAGGGGTGAACCCCTCTGGCTTCAGGGGAATGAGCCACGGGACTTCGTCGCCGGTTGTGAGTCAACCGACGGGCATCAGGAGAAGCCTAACCCGGTCGCAAAGGAGCAGCGCACGAACGTGGGAACCGTCGCCCTCGGTTCGAAAGGACTGGGCCACCTGCGGCTGAGGTGAGAGCGGCGGGGCGGAGGGGTCGTAGTATCCGCAGTTGCGGAGAAGGACCCCAGTTTGGGAGAGAAACTCATCATGTATCGGCGAAATGCCAGGAGACTTGTACGGTGAACATCGCGAGGATACAGACGAGCTTCGCCCGGAAGGCTGAGTATCAACCGGAGCACAGGTTCTGCGACCTGTACTCTCTCATCTGTTCCCGGGCCTGGATTGAGGTGGCACTGGACCGAGTGCTCTCGAACCAGGGCAGTCGGACGGCGGGGGTGGACGGGGTTACGGTCCGGCAGTTTCAGGACCCAGACTACCGCGCCGCCTTCATCGAACAGACCCAGAGTCTGCTTCGAGAGAAGCGGTATCGGCCACAGCCGTGCCGCCGAGTCTATATCCCGAAAGCGGGCGGCAAGTACCGACCGCTGGGGATACCGACTCTCCGAGACAGGGTGGTCCAGATGGAACTGAAGATGCTGTTGGAGCCGATCTACGAGAGCGACTTTCTGGGCTGCTCGTATGGGTTCCGGCCTGGCCGGCGGACAATGGACGCCGTCAGCCAGCTCTGGAGTTACATCCAGGGATGCTCCAGGTTCTACTGGGTCATCGAGGGAGACATCAGGGGATGCTTCGACAACATCAGCCATCACAAGCTGATGGGACTGCTGAAGCGTCGCGTGGGGGATGGAGACATCCTGGACTTGATCTGGATGTTCCTCAAAGCCGGGGTCATGGAGGAAGGCGCGGTCAGGTGGACGGAGATGGGCACCCCGCAAGGGGGTGTCTTCTCGCCCCTGCTGGCCAATATCTACCTCCATGAGTTGGACCGCTTCTGGAGGGAGCAGTATGACGTGCTCCCGCGCTACCAGAAGAAACAACGCCGCCGGGCTGGTGGGGGCAATGTCCGCCTCCTCCGGTATGCCGATGACTTCGTGCTGCTGTGGAATGGGACGAAGCAAGGCGCGCAGGCGCTGAAGGAACGCTTCGCCGCCTTCCTGCGGGACGAATTGCATCTGGAACTGTCGGCGGAAAAGACCCTGGTTACCCACGCCGATGAGGGCTTTGACTTTCTCGGATTCCATGCCCGTCGCCGTCGCGACTGCGGCAGGCCGGTGCTGATTATCAGGCCAGGCCGCAAGAGCGTGGAACGTCTTCGGGATGAGGTGCGTGCGTTGACCGACCGCGCAACGCTCTCCTGGGACGCCGAGAGTCTGGTCACTCATTTGAACCTGTATCTCAGAGGATGGGGCTACTACTATCGCTACTGCTCCATCTCCAGACTGGCCTCGTCACTCGATTACTTCGTGTGGGGTCGGGTTTTGTACTGGCTCTGCAAGAAGCACAAGTGCGGGCCACGGGAAGCATGGAGACGGTATGTGAAACGAGTAGGAGGCCGAACGGTAATCGCGGTCCCTCGACAAGAGGGCGGACTGCTCCCGGTCGCGTTTCTGCGCGACATCAAGGTGCAGCGTTACCCGCGATTGCGCCGGATACCTCACCCCTACCTGGCGGCTGACAGCCAACCTGGTCAACCCTGAATGGAGAGCCGTATGACGGGAAACTGTCACGTACGGTTCGGGAGGGGGCGTGCGGAAACACGTCGCGCACAGCGAAGGTGCGCCGCACGCCTACCTCACTTCTGCGCGCCAGCGCCGTCACCGGCCCGGCGGATGCGACCTACGAGATCGCCCGCGACCTGGCGGCCGGCGCGAACTCGGTCTGCATCTCCAAGAACGGCTACGTGCGTCTCGTGCAGGCGGTCAATGTCGTCCCCGGTGCCACCACCTATGTCAACGCCTTCCTCCAGCCCTCAGGTCTCATCGCCAGCTACCTGCGGGATGCATACACGGGCCAACCCGTGATCGGTGCCGAAGTGAGGGCATACAAGGACGGCGTGTGGTGGTCCAAGGGCACCTCCACCGCGCCGTGGGGGGCGTACCGGCTCGACCGGAACCTCCCGCCGGGCAGCTACGACGTGATCGCCTTGAGTCCGGGATACGCCGACAAGTCCTACTCAGGCGTCCGCGCCACGCCCGGCATCACCACTAACCTGGACATCTTCCTCACGCCGCGGTACTGACCCGCCGATCCGGACCCCGCCCCAGCGCCCGTTCCAGCCACGCGCGCCGCTCCGGCGAGTCATCACCGTCGCAAAGCCGCAGCAGCGCCCGACCCCGCGCCACAACGTCGCCCGCGCCGAGCGCCTCTGCCCCGTCGCCATCGGCGTGCGAGTGATAGAATAGGCGGCAATCGAGACGCGGGGAGAAAATGCGCCATGTTAGTGCCGAAATGGGTAATCGCGCTCACGGCCATCGTGTTCCTTGGACTCGTTACGCGGGTAGCCACGCTGGAACTTACCCCACCCCGCTACAAGTATAGCGTGAGCGAAGGCCGAGCGTTCCGCTACGACTTGCGAACCGGCCGTGTCTGGTTTACAAACGGCCACGGCTGGGAAAAGCTCTGAGGCGCAGCAGACGGCGCGCCGCGACAACCGCGGCCAGCGCCACAAGAGCCACAACCATCACCACCGCCCACTTTGCCTTGACCACACTCTCGCCCTCCTTGTCAGGCTTCTTATAGCACCACTTCCTCAGAAGTCAAATGGGCTGATACCTGGCGGCGTACTTCCATCCTTCGCACAGTTGTATCCCCTATGCCAAGCCCACCTAGCGGCTGTGCCAACGAAGCCAAGCATGAAGAGAATAGCGGACACAACTCTCAGCCAAAAGATAGAGTGGAGTCAGGCCAAGGGCCGAACATGTACTCGTTGAACTCCCCCGACATGGCCAGAAACACAAGGCCCCAAGCTATAGCAATAACCCATTGGCAGAGACCGGCTATCCCCGGAAGCCATCCGTACCTCGCATTGACGGGGCTTATAGCCAAGAGCTGGTTTACATACGGGTAGAACCACCAACCCCCTACAATAAGAATCACTCCACAGACCGAGAAGAACCAGGTGTTAGGACTCATGAAATGACCCCTTCAGAAGCTAATGCACCGTCAGTCATGAATCACGGGGTAGGGCCGCTTGAGCTTGACTCGCCCGGGTTCCCCGGCGAACCACCGGACTTCGCTATCTGTCATACCTGAATCCTGCATATCACGGTTGACGGTGCACTAACTTGTCGTTCGCGTCAACAGCCGCAGCGCCGCCGACAGGAACCTAGCGCCAGGCGACGCGCCGCACGGCGTCTTTCGCTGGCCAATCTCGGCGCTCCTGCTCCGCCTCGCCCTACCGCAGCCGCTTGCGTCCGCTCGTCGGCTTGACGTGGGCCAGGAACCCGTCCCCCGGCGAGCAGGCCCGGTGCTTTGCCACCAGGTCGGCGTCGGCCAGGGCGCAATATCGCCGGGTCATTTCCAGGCTGGAATGACCAAGCAGCCGCTGCAAGCTGAAGGCGTCGCCGCCGTATGCCTCAACTTGTGCGGATAGACCTTCGCCACCCCTGCCCGCTTGCCGCAGCCCTCGACCAGGTGGTGCGCCTGGCGCGCTTGCAGGGGTTCGCCGTACACCCCGACGAACAGCGCCTGCGCTCGCAGTTCGCCCCGGCGCGCCAGGTACTCCAGCAGCGCCGTCTTCGTCGCCTCCCCGAAGGGAACCAGGCGCTCCTTCGCGCCCTTGCCCATGACGCGCAGGGCGCGCTCCACGAAGCCCACGTCGGCCAGCCGCAAGCCGCACAGTTCCGAAAGACGCAGGCCGGTGTCCACGAAGACCAGCAGCATCGCCCGCAACCGCGCGCCCACGAATCCCCCGCCGCAGGCGCTGAGCATTCGGGACACTTCGTCTTCGGTTAGCGGCGAGACCAGCTTGACGGGCGCTTTCGGCGGCTCGACGTGCTGCATCGGGTCGCCGGTGATTGTCCCCTCCCGCGCCATGAACTTGCACAGCACAGCCAGGGAGCGGTGGGCATGTTTCGCGGTTGCGGGCGAGACGAGAATAGAATAGGAAGTGTGGCCGTGGACGGGACACGCGTCGTCATCTTCGGTGTCGCCTTGGTGAAATGCCGGGTGAACTGCGCATTCCGTCCACCACCCCATGCTGGCGCTGGAGGGCGGCGAGGTCCTGGTTTGCGGCGCGGCAGTACCGGCGTGTCATTTCGAGGGTGGTGTGGCCGAGCAGCGCCTGCACGTGAAACGGTGACGCGCAGGTGCGGCGGAAGGTGTGCGGGCTGATGGGCTGCGACAGGCCGGAGATGTATCCGAAGTCACTTGCGCTCCCCTTTCGGACCCATTCCATGCGGGAGGACGGAGGAATCCGAACAGCGCAGTTCCGCAGCCGGTCAGTCCATGCCTACCAGAAATGCCGCCTGGCGAAGGACCAGCCGGAGCCCGTCTTAAGATACGCCTCGAAAGCCATTGCTTTTCGGTCATCTTCGAATCTGATGGCCGTGCAGAGCCGCCATGGCCGGTACTTCGAGGTGTGCGGCGAGTCCCCTGCGTTGTGCGCCGCGAGACGGGAATCAACCTCTGATGTCACGCCGATGTACCGCTGTCTTGGGTAGTTGACGCTCTGGAGCAGGTAGACATGCTTGGTCATTACGATCCTCTTTGGGTATCGGCGGCCCCACGTCGCCCCCTCGCTGGCGCTTCGGGGAGCTATGTGGGGCACCCTTCGCTGCCCAAAGCCAAGACGACGCAACGACGCTAGAGGTAGCTTGCCACCCGTAGCTCCTTGGCGCGTCAGCGACAAGGGCGAAGGGTGGTGGGCCGTGAAGGATTTGAACCTTCGACCTTGGGATTAAGAGTCCCCTGCTCTGCCAGCTGAGCTAACGGCCCTGGGCCAGCGGCGGGATGAACGCCGTCAGAGGAAAAGGGAGCCCGTCGCAGCCGCTGTCTTTCCCTCAGCGTCCATTGTCTGGCGTCCTTCGCTTGGCGCGCCTGGAGGGATTCGAACCCCCGGCCCCCAGATCCGAAGTCTGGTGCTCTAATCCGCTGAGCTACAGGCGCGCGCTCATATGATTGCTGGGGCGAACGATGGGACTTGAACCCACAACCCCCTGAGCCACAGTCAGGTGCTCTGCCGATTGAGCTACGTCCGCCGTGAACCACATGCTGGACAAGAGAAGACAATTGAAGGAGTCCTCTCTCCCAGCCCTTGTCTCCCTATCAACCTATAGACTGGCGCGCCTGGCAGGAATCGAACCTGCGACCCGCTGCTTAGAAGGCAGCCGCTCTCTCCCCTGAGCTACAGGCGCCCCTGGAGCGGGAGACGGGGATCGAACCCGCGACATTCAGCTTGGAAGGCTGACGCTCTACCGACTGAGCTACTCCCGCGAGCCAACGTCTCCCCACCTGCTGGTCGGGGCGGGCGGATTTGAACCGCCGACCTCCTGTTCCCAAAACAGGCGCGCTGCCGAGCTGCGCCACGCCCCGCCAAGATGGCAAGGACTTTTGCTCGCCGCAAAAGTCCTGTTCGGAGTATACCTCAATCCACCCCCGCGGTCAACACCTGCGCGCGCATTGTTGACCCTCCGACACCGCGGTGCTACAATACTCGCAATCGGCGCCGGCGCGATCAGCGCCAGCCGCACATGTCCCTGAGGAGACTGCTTTGACCGCTGGCGCCCACTGTCGCCGCCCTTCACTACGTCTGCTCGTCTTCGACCTCGACGGGGTGATTTACCGCGGCAAACGTCTGCTACCCCATGCGGCGGAGACCGTCGCCTGGGCGCGCGAGCGCGGCCTGGCAGTGCGCTTTCTCACCAACAACTCCACCGTCACCCGCGACGAGTACGCGCGCCGGCTGGGGGAGTTCGGCATCCCCACTCCGCCCGCCGAGATCATGACCTCCGCCTACGCCACCGCTCTCTACCTCAAGTCGCGCGGGAATGCGGGGGCGCGCGTGCTGGTGGTGGGCGAGGGCGGCCTGCGCGACGAGATCGCGGCCATGGGGTTCGAGGTGCTGACGGCGCCGCCGGTGGATGGCGTGCGCTACGTCGCGGTGGGGATGGACCGCGCATTCTGCTATGACATGCTGTGCGCCGCCATGGACGCGGTCCTCGATGGCGCGGAGTTCATCGCCTCCAACCGCGACGCCACCTTCCCGGTCGAGAACGGCCTGCTGCCCGGCGGCGGCACCATCGTCGCCGCCATCGAGACGGCAGTCGGCTTCTCCCCGCGGCTCATCGGCAAGCCGGAGACGCGCATGGTTGAGCTGCTGCTGTCGCAGGCGGGGTGCCAGTCGGCCGAGGCTGTCATCGTCGGCGACCGCCTCGACACTGACATCAAAGCCGGCCGCGCCGCCAGCATCCACACCGCCCTGGTGCTGACCGGCATCAGCAGCGCCGACGACGTGGGTAGGGCGCCGGACGACGTGCGCCCCGAATGGGTCATTGACACCCTCGCGGAGTTGCCCGCGCTGATCGAGGGAAGAAGGCCGTGATCCCGCGCGCGCTCACCATCGCCGGCTCGGACTCCTGCGGTGGCGCCGGCCTGGAGGCCGACCTCAAGGTCTTCGCGGCGCTCGGGGTCTATGGCGCGTGCGCGGTGACCGCGGTCACCGCCCAGAACAGCCGCGGCGTGATCGGCTTCGAGGGAATCGCGCCCTCGCTGGTCGCGCAGCAGATAGACGCAGTGCTGGATGACGTCGGCGCGAACGCGGTTAAGACCGGCATGTTGTCATCCACCGCCATCGTCGAGGTGGTAGCGGAGCGCCTGGCCGCGCATGGCGTGCGCGGTCTGGTGCTGGACCCGGTGATTGTGGCCAAGGACGGCACCCACCTGCTGACGGACGACGGGGTGTCCGCGATGCGCGAGAAGCTGCTCCCCTTGGCCGTGGTCATAACGCCCAATGCGCCGGAGGCGGAAACGCTCACCGGCGTGTCAGCTGCCGGCCTGGATGACGCGGCGCGGGCGGCGCGCGCGCTGGTGGAGATGGGCGCGGGGGCGGCGCTGGTCAAGGGCGGCCACCTGCCGGGGCCCGCGGTTGATGTGCTGTGGGATGGCCGCCAGCAGACCGTATTCCAGAATCCACGCCTCCCCGGGCCGCCGGTGCACGGCACGGGGTGTGTGTTGGCCGCAGCCATCGCCGGCTATCTGGCGCGCGGGGAGACGCTGGTTGACGCGGTCACCCATGCGCGCTCATTTCTCCAGCGGGCGCTGGAGGACGCGTTCTCGACCGGGGGGAGCTTCCGGCTGTTCGCGCCGTTCGGGGCGACCGCTGATGCCTGCGCGCCGGCGGATGAGCCACCCTCTCCTTGATCCTCTCCCTGGAAGGGAGAGGGGTTATAGGGTGTGCTCAGCGTGAACGCCTCTACCTCTCAGGGAGAGGCGGGGTGAGGGTCGGGGGGCTTCGACCGGGCATTCATCGCGGATGAGAGCAGCGTAGTCCCATGCGCGTCTGTGTCAACCATCGTGACCGCCCCGGCCGCTGGCTGTGTGGCTAGGTCGCCCGTGGCGACCGCCACGGCGGCCGGAGGCCTAGCCGCCAGAAGTTCGACCTCGCATATTGCGACGACTGCTGCCGCTGC
>DATLAK010000120.1 GCA_035527535.1 Armatimonadota bacterium | reverse complement strand
CTTCGCAAACAGCCGGGCCGCCTTCAACCTGCGCTTCTCCAAACCGGCAAAGTTTCGTCGGCCGCCAATGTGCGCTTTCATGCCTACAGCATATCATAGCTGCACCAAGAAATCAAACCTATTACGCGAGATTCAATAGGTGTGCTCCGCAGACCGCCGTGGCGGTCGCTTGCGACCTAGCCATTACGGTATGACCTTGTTCAGCGGATATTCGATTATGTCCTGCGCCCCGGCGCTCTTCAAACGGGGGATGAGGTCGCGCACCTGCTTCTCGTCCGCCACTGTCTCCACCGCGTGCCAGCCGCCGTGGAAGAGCGATGACACGGTCGGCTCCTTCATCGCCGGCAGCAGCTCGAGCACGGCCTCGAGGTTCTCGCTGCTGACGTTGAGCTTGATGCCGACCTTGGCCTCCGCCGCCAGCGCGCCCAGCAGCAGCACCGCCAGGTTCTCGACCTTTTGCCGTTTCCAGGAGTCCTGCCACGCCGCGGGATGAGCGATGAACTTGACGTTGGTCTCGAGCACGGTGTCAATGATGCGCAGGTTGTGCGCCCGCAGGGAGCTGCCGGTCTCGGTGAGCTCGACGATCGCCTCCGCCAGCTCCGGCACCTTGACTTCGGTCGCCCCCCATGAGTATTCCACCCGCGCCGCCACGCCGTGGCGCTCCAGGTACTGCTGGGTCACGCGCACGAGCTCGGTTGCCACGCGCTTGCCCTCGAGGTCGCCGACGCTGCGCAGGTCGCCGTCGTCCGCGACCGCCAGCACCCAGCGCGCCTTGGCCGCGCTCCGCTTCGAGTACACCAGGTCCGCCGCCTCGACCACTTCCGCGCCGCTCTCCAGGATCCAGTCCCACCCCGTCAGCCCGGCATCGAGCACCCCCTCGCCGACGTAGCGCGGGATCTCCTGCGCGCGCAGCAGCAGGCACTCGAGCTCGGGATCGTCAATCGCCGGCTCGTAGGAGCGCGCGGCCACGGTGACGTTGTAGCCCGCCCGCTTGAGCAGCCCGATAGTGGCCTCCTGCATGCTGCCCGAGGGCAGCCCCAAGCGCAGTTTCATCCGCTGGCATCTCCCCTTTCCGCCGCTGGGACAGCGGGCGCCGGCCCCCGTCAGATTGCGACCTCGTCGCCCCCCACCGGTTCGTCGTCCTCCACCTCGGCAGGGCCGCCGATGAGGTCGCCGTCGCCAAGGTCTTCCTCGTCGCTGTCGTCGTCGGCATCGTCGGCCAGCAGCGCCGAGCCCAGCAGGCCGTCGTCGTCAGCGGTGAGGGTGCCCGAGGCCTCCTCGATCGCCCGCAGCAGCAGGTCCTCCTCGCGCGGCCCCGGTGGCAGGCTGACGATCGGTTCCTCGTCGCGCGGCCCCGCTACCTGCACCCCGCGGTAGCGTGCCATGCCCGTGCCGGCAGGGATGAGGCGGCCGATAATGACGTTCTCCTTGAGCCCCACCAAGTGGTCAACCTTGCCCTTGATGGCGGCGTCGGTGAGCACGCGGGTGGTCTTCTGGAACGACGCGGCCGACAGGAAGCTGTCGGTGCTGAGCGAGGCCTCGGTGATGCCCAGGAGCATGGGCTCGGCGCTGGCGGGGGTGCCGCCGCGCTGCTCGAGGCGCCGGTTGATGTCGTCGAAATCGAAGCGATCAACGACCTGGCCGGGCAGCAGGTCGGCATCGCCGGGATCCACCACCCGGCGCTTGCGCAGCATCTGGCGCACGATGACCTCGACGTGCTTGTCGTTGATGTCCACGCCCTGGGTGCGATAGACGCTCTGGATCTCGCGCACCAGATACTCCTGCACGCCGTGCACGCCCTTCATTTGCAGCACTTTCTGCGGGTCGAGCGGCCCCTCCGTCAGGGAGTCGCCCTGCTGCAGGTAGTCGCCTTCCTCCACCGCGAGGTAGCCGCGATAGGGTACCAGGTAGGACTTGCGGATCTTGACCGTGGTGACGCCCTTTTGCTGCAGGCGCGCCACCACTTGCGCCGTCAGCTCCTTGCCGGCGTCGATGCTGCCGCGCCCGTCGCCCCCCGCCTTCTCCGCCAGCACCTCGCCGATGACGTGCTCGTCCAGGGGCTGCTCGGAATGGATGACCACGGTCTTGACGCCGCGGGTGTCAATGGCCGCCACCCGTCCGTCCACCTCGGATACAATGGCCTGCCCCTTGGGTCGGCGCGATTCGAACAGCTCGACCACGCGCAGCAGGCCCTTGACCTGCTCCTCCAGCACCTTGAGCATCTGCTGGATCTTCTTGACGCGCTCGCGCTCGTAGCCCTCGCGCTGCTCCTCGAAGTGCACCAGGCCGCGGCGGATGTCCTCGTGCAGCTCGCGCAGGGTTGCCTGGCGCTTCTTCTTGACCTCGGCCACGCCGGTCAGGTACTGGGCCGCGACCCCCCCGGTGTGGAAGGTGCGCATCGTCACCTGGGTGCCCGGCTCGCCGATGGCCTGCGCGGCGATGATGCCCGCCGCCTCCCCGACCTCGACTGGCCGCCCGCTGGCGAGGTCGCGCCCGTAGCAGCGGGCGCAGATACCCAGCCGCAGTTCGCACGTCAGGGGCGAGCGCACGGTGACCTCGCCGCGCGCCAGGCCGCCGCGCTCGCGCAGATCGTGCGCCGCCTGATGCGCCCGCGCGAGCGCATCCTTCGTGACCTTCTTGCCGTCCCCGACTATGACCTCGCCGGTGAGGGGGTGGGGCAGGGCCTGCTCGGGCGCCTCGCCCTCGCGCAGCTTGCGCGCCGCGGCCATGAACTGATCGCACTGCGCCGCCCCGCGCAGTATCGTCTCCAGCGGCGGCTCCAGCGACTGCGCCCCGAAGCGCTTGCCGCACTCCAGGCACGTGTACACCTTGCGCAGCTCGCGGTGGCACTCGGGGCACATGCCCTGTTCCAGCCACTGGCTGCGGTCGGCCGCGGCGCCGCCGGAGGCGCTCCCGGCCGCCGTCTCGGCGGCCGGCGTCGGCGCCGGCGGCGCCGGGGCCTCCCCCTCCGCGCTGGCGTTCTCGATCTCGCCTGCGGTCTGGTCGGCCGCGGTCAGGCCCCCCAAGAGGATGGCCGCGAGATCGGGCATCGCCCGCTCGGGGGCCGCTTCCACCTGCGTCTCCGCCGCCGGCGGCGCCGCCTCGAGGTCGGCTTCCGTGAGCTCAATGCCGCAGCTCTCACACGAGTAGACGGTGGCCAGTTCGCCGCTGCAGCCGGGGCACGGCGGCACCGTGTGCATGCCGATCTCCTGGCCCGCGCGCAGGATGAGCTTGCCGGAGACGGGGTCAACGATATCAACGGCGGCGACGCGGCCGTCAATGCGCTGCTCGAGGGGCTCGATCTCCTCGGTGCCGTCGCGGATGGCGGCGACGGTGATGCCGGCGCTGGTGCCGCAGTCGTCCCCGCGGATGATGACGTCTTGGGCGACATCCACCAGGCGGCGGGTGAGATAGCCGGCGTCGGCGGTGCGCAGGGCGGTGTCGGCGAGCCCCTTGCGCGCGCCGTGAGTGGAGACGAAGTACTCGAGCACCGACAGCCCCTCGTGGAAGTTCGACTTGATCGGCAGGTCCTCGATGAAGCGCCCAAAGGGGTCAACCATGAGCCCGCGCATGCCCGCCAGCTGCGCGAGCTGGGGCAGGCTGCCGCGCGCCCCGGAGTTGGCCATCATGAAGATGGGGTTGAAGGGGTCAATGTTCTCGAGGATGGCGTCGGCCATCTGGCTGGTGGCGACGTTCCACAGCCGGCACACCTCGTCCTCGCGCTCGCCGGCGGTGATGAGCCCGTTGGCGTAGTTGTCGTTGGTCTTGCGCACCAGCCCCTCGGTGCGCGCGATGATCTGCTCGCGCCGGGCCTCCGGGACGTCCATGTCCGTCATCGAGATGGTGATGCCGGAGGTGGTGGCGAAGCGGAAGCCGAGCTCCTTGAGGTCGTCGAGCAGCTTCACCGTGCGCGCGGTGCCGTAATGCTGGTGGCAGGTCTGGACGACGCTTCCCAGCTCCCAGTAGTCCACTACGCGATCAACGTAGCGCACCTTCGGCGGCAGTATCTCGTTGAAGATCAAGCGCCCGGGGGTGGTGTCCATCAACGCGCCGTCCACCCGCACCCGGATGTCGGCATGGAGATCCACGCGGCCGTGCTCGTGGGCGATGATGGCCGCGTCGGCGTTGGGGAAGACCTTGCCCGAGCCCATGGCGCCCACGCGCTTCTGGGTCAGGTAGTAGCAGCCCAGCACCATGTCGCGTGTGGGCACCACCATCGGCTTGCCGTGGGCGGGCGAGAACAGGTTCTCGGTGGACAGCATGAGGATGCGCGCTTCGCTCTGGGCGGTGGTTGACAGCGGCACGTGCACCGCCATCTGGTCGCCGTCGAAGTCGGCGTTGAAGGGATGGCACACCAGCGGGTGGATCTGAATCGCCTTGCCGTCCACCAGCACCGGCTCGAAGGCTTGGATGCCAAGGCGGTGGAGCGTGGGGGCGCGGTTGAGCAGCACCGGGTGATCGGCGATGACCTCCTCGAGCGCGTCCCAGACCTCGGGGCGCATGCGGTCAACCATCTTCTTGGCGGTCTTGATATTGGTGGTGTAGCCGCGGTCCACCAGCCGCTTCATGACGAAGGGCTTGAACAACTCCAGCGCCATCACCTTGGGCAGGCCGCACTGGTGCAGCTTGAGGTGCGGCCCGACGACGATCACCGAGCGCCCGGAGTAGTCCACGCGCTTGCCCAGCAGGTTCTTGCGGAAGCGCCCCTCCTTGCCCTTGAGCATGTCGGACAGCGACTTGAGCGGACGGTTGTTGGAGCCGGTCACCGGTCGCGCCCGCCGCCCGTTGTCGATGAGCGCGTCCACCGCCTCCTGCAGCAGTCGCTTCTCGTGGTTGATGATGGATTCCGGCGCCGCCAACTCCTTGATCTTCTTGAGGCGGTTGTTGCGGTTGATGATGCGGCGGTAGAGGTCGTTGAGGTCGGAGGTGGCGAAGCGCCCGCCGTCGAGCTGCACCATCGGGCGCAGCTCCGGCGGGATCACCGGCACCGCGTCCAGCACCATCCATTCCGGCCGGTTGCGCGACTTGCGGAAGGCCTCCGCCACCTCCAGGCGCTTGATGGCGCGCGCCCGCTTAGGGCCGGTGGTCTCGCGGATGTCGTTGCGCAGCTCCCGCGTCAGCTGCTCCAGGTCTATCTCGCGCAGCAGCGCTCTAATCGCCTCCGCGCCCAGCCCCGCGAGGTACAGGTTCTGGAAGTCCTCGCCGTGGTGGGCGACCAGCACCTCCACCAGCGCGCGCAGGTTGCGGTATTCGGCATCCGAGATCAGCTGCTTGCGCGTGAGCCCGGGTTTGGCGTCGAGGTTCTGCCCCAGCAGCAGCCGCAGCGCGGCCTCCAGCTCCTGCTTGCGCTCCTCCGCGATCTGCTGCTCTTCCTTGATGCGCTCCTGCACCGCGTGCTCGAGCTGGGCGCGGTCGGCCGCGCTCAGCCGCTTCGCCTCCGCGAGCTGCTGGTCGCGCTGCTTGAGCAGCGACTCGATGGTCTGTTCCAGGGTTTCGTCCGACGCCTGCTTCTCTTGCTCGACCGTCTGCCGGATGAGGTCGAGGTGGTCGTTGAGCTTGCGGTGATCAACGTGGGTCACGATGTAGGAGGCGAAATACAGCACCTTCTCCAGCGGGCGCGGGGACAGGTCCAGCAGCAGGCTCATGGGGCTGGGCACGCCCTTGACATACCAGATGTGCGACACCGGCGCCGCCAGGTCAATGTGCCCCATGCGCTCGCGCCGCACCTTGGAGCGCGTGACCTCCACCCCGCAGCGGTCGCAGGTGATGCCGCGGAACTTGATCTTGCGGTACTTGCCGCAGTGGCATTCCCAGTCACGGGTGGGCCCGAAGGTGCGCTCGCAGAACAATCCGTCGGGCTCGGGCTTGAAGGTGCGGTAGTTGATGGTCTCCGGCTTCTTGACCTCCCCGCGCGACCACCGACGGATCTCGTCCGGGGATGCCAGCCCCAATCGCAGCTGGTTGAAATGGGTCGTATCTACCACGAGCTCACCTCTTGGCTTCCGGCGCTGTGCCTGCCGCTACGCGCGTTGCGGATCACGCGACTTTTTCCTCCGCCTCCTCCAATTCCACCGCGCGCGCGTCCTCGCTCTCAACCGACACCTGCAGCCCCAGGCTTTGCAGCTCCTTGATCAGGATCTTGAAGGACTCGGGGATCCCCGGCTCCATGATGCTCTCGCCCTTGACGATGGACTCGTAGGTCTTGACCCGGCCCATGACGTCGTCGGACTTGATGGTCAGGATCTCCTGCAGCGTGTGCGCGGCGCCGTAGGCCTCCAGCGCCCACACCTCCATCTCGCCGAAGCGCTGGCCGCCGAACTGCGCCTTGCCCCCCAGCGGTTGCTGGGTGACCAGCGAGTAGGGACCGGTGGAGCGGGCGTGGATCTTATCATCCACCAGGTGCACGAGCTTCATCATGTAGGCGTAACCGACGGTGATGGGCTGGTTGAACCGCTCACCGCTGCGCCCGTCGTAAAGCCAGTACTTGCCGGTGCCGGGATCGAACCCGATGTTGTCGTCAACCCGGCGGCGGATGGTGTCGGCGAGCAGCTGCGCTCGCTCGCGGGCGCCGCGCTGCGCGCCCCACTCGGCATCGGTGAGCGCCAGGCGCTGCGCCAGGCGCTCCATCTCCTGCTCGTCGCCGGCGAGATGGTCGCGCAGCTTTTCCAGCGACTGGTCGATGAAGACGCGGCTCGTGCCCGGCGCCGGAGCGTCGTCGTCCCAGCCGTTGCCGACCCCGAGGTCGGAGGTGATGTATTCGCGCAGTTCGCGCCGACGGAGATCATCCGCCACCTGCTGCAGATAGGCGATGATTTCGGCCTCCGGCGCGCCCTGGAACACCGGGTTCTCGTAGTGCACGCCCTGCTCCTTGGCGGCATAGCCCAGGTGCGTCTCCATGATCTGGCCGATGTTCATACGCGAGGGCACGCCCAGCGGGTTGAGGATGATGTCCACCGGGGTGCCGTCGGGCAGGAACGGCATTTCCGCCGCGGGCATGATCTTGGCGATGACGCCCTTGTTGCCATGGCGCCCCGCCATCTTGTCGCCCTCCATGAGCTTGCGCTTCTGGGCGACGTAAACGTGCACCATCTGGTTGACGCCGGGCAGCAGCTCGTCGCCCGGCTCGCGCTGCAGCTCGCCGCCGCAGCGTTCGCAGTAGTGGCGGTGTTGCTCCTTGGAGAACTGCTGTTCCGCGCCGCACTTGGCGCAGCGGAACTTCAGCCGGCTAAAGCGCTTGACGTCCACCACCGTGCCCGACTCGCCGTGCGGCACCCGCAGCGAGGTGTCGCGCATCTCCGCCGCCTTCTCGCCGAAGATGGCGCGCACCAGCTTCTCCTCGCTCGTCAGCTCTTCCTGACCCTTGGGCGCCACCTTCCCCACCAGGATGTCCTCTGCTCGCACCTGCGCCCCGATGCGGATCACCCCGTCCTCGTCGAGGTCGCGCAGCACCTCCTCGCCGACGTTGGGGATGTCGCGCGTAATCTCCTCCGGCCCCACCTTGGTCTCGCGCGCCTCCACCTCGTACTTCTCGATATGGATGGAGGTGAAGACGTCGTCGCGCACCATCCGGTCGCTGACCACGATCGCGTCCTCGTAGTTGTAGCCCTCCCACGACATGAAGGCGCAGGCGATGTTGCGCCCCAGCGCCAGATAGCCGTGGTCGGTGCAGGGACCGTCGGCCAACACCTGCCCATCGGCGACGAAATCGCCGACATTCACCACCGGCTTCTGGTGGATGCAGGTGGCGGCATTGGAGCGCATGAAGTTGAGCAGGGGGTAATGGTCGATCTCCCCGTCGGGGCGCTGCACCCGCACCCCGGTCGCGCTCGCCGACGCCACCTTGCCTGCGTGCTTGCCCAGCACCACGCACCCCGAGTCGCGCGCCGCGCGCTCCTCCACCCCCGTCATCACCAGCGGCGCCTCCGAGCGTAGCAGCGGCACCGCTTGGCGCTGCATGTTGGCGCCCATCAGCGCGCGGTTGGCGTCGTTGTTCTCCAGGAAGGGGATGAGGCATGCCGCGACGCTCACGATCTGTTTGGGTGACAGATCCACCAGGTCGATGTCCTGCGGCCGCACTTGCGGGAAGGAGTTGCGATAGCGCACGTTCAGCGCCTCGCCGACGATGCGCCCGTTCTTCATCGGTACCGTCGCCGGCGCGATGCGGTAGTGGTCCTCCTCGTCGGCGGTGAGGTAGACGATGTCGTCGGTCACCACCCCGCCCTTGACGCGCCGATAGGGGGTCTCGATGAACCCGTAGGGATTGAGCCGGGCGTAGATGGCGAGCGCGCCGATGAGACCGATGTTGGGGCCCTCCGGGGTCTCGATGGGGCAGATGCGCCCGTAGTGGGAGTAGTGGACGTCACGCACCTCCAGCTTTGCGCTCTGGCGGCTCAGGCCCCCCGGCCCCAGGGCGCTCAGGCGGCGCTTGTGGGTCAGCTCCGCCAGCGGGTTGGTCTGGTCCATGAACTGCGACAAGGCGCTGGAGCCGAAGAAACTCTTGATAGCGGCGGAGATGGGCTTGGTGCTGATCACCGCCTGGGGCGTTATCTGCTCCGGGTCGAGGCTCGTCATGCGCTCGCGGGCGATGCGCTCCATGCGCAAGAACCCGAGCCTGAACTGGTCGCGCAGCAGCTCCCCAACGCAGCGCACGCGCTTGTTGACCAGATGGTCAATCTCGTCCACCGACGCCGTCTCGTCGCCCTCGCTCAGCCGCACCATGTAGCGTAGGATAGCGACGAGGTCCTCCTTGGTCAGGGTGCGGATGTCCTCCGGCAGGCCGACCCCGAGCTTGCGGTTGAGCTTGTAGCGGCCGACGCGGGCCAGGTCGTAGCGCCGCGGATCGGCGAACAGGGCCTGCAGCCGAGCGCGCGCGATCTCGGGCGTGACCGGGTCGCCGGGTCGCTCGCGGCGGTAGATGTCCAGCAGCGCGGAGTCCTCGTCATGGGTCGGATCGCGCTCCATCGTGTTGTCGATCAGCGGGCTCAGGCGCGCGACCTTGTAGGTCTTGCGCCGCAAGCCGGCAACCGCGCGCGCGCCGTCGCGGTCCACCCGCACTCCCGCCTCGGCTACCACCTCGCCCGTGCGGGTGTCAACCAAGTCCTCCCAGGGCCGCCGCCCAGTCAGCTCCTCGGCGCTTGGCTCGCTGAGGATCTCCGGCTCTCCGAACACCTGCATCAGGTCAACGTCGGTCGAGACCTTGAGCTCGGCGCTCTCCGCGCCCATGTTGATGCCGTTGAGCGCCCGCAGCAGCGTGGTCGCGGGGAACTTGTGCGCCTGGCCGACGCGCACCACCACCACTTCGTTCGCGTCAGTGTCGAATTCCAGCCACGACCCCTCGGCGGGAATGACTTGCGCGGCGTAAAGGATGCGGCCGGAGAAGTCGATGGCATCCTTGAAGTACGCACCGGGGGAACGCGCGAGCTGGCTCACCACGGCGCGCTCGGTGCCGTTGATGATGAACGTGCCGTTCTCCGTCATCAGCGGCAGCTCGCCGAGGAAAACCTCCGTCTCCTTGATCTCACCCGTGCTGCGGTTGAGCAGCCGCACCACCACCTTCAGCGGCGCTTCATAGGTGGCGTCGCGCTCGCGGCACTCGGGGACGCCGTACTTGGGCTCGCCCAGGTAGTAGTCGTGAAAGGACAGGGACAGATTCTGCGTGAGATCGGTGATGGGCGAGAAGTTGTCGAGCAGCTCCCGCAGGCCGTCCTTGAGCAGCCACTCGTAGGAATCAAGTTGGATTTCGATTAGGTTGGGGGGCTCGACGATCTCGACGTAGCGCTTGCGTGCCTCGACCGGCTGCAAAAGCATGTTTCGGCACCTCTCACGAAAGTGGGGGCGATCAGTCTGCTGCAAAACGGGGCTGCATCCGGCGCGGGCGCGCGCCCGCGCGCTTTACCGCCGGCCGCGGGAACCAGAACCTCTTTGACCTCCGCCAGAACCTTAAGTGTATTGCATCTTGCGTGGAATGTCAACCCCGTAAGCCATTCTCTCTGCTGCGCGCCGCTCACAGTCACTGCGGGGGGCGGGGACGACACCGCTGGCGGACGTGCCTGACTCCTCGGCCGGGCGCCACGGCGCGACGCGCGCCGCGGCGTCACCCCGGGGGAGCGCTCCAGCCGCGGCCGCCAACCCCCAGCCCTTCGGGCGCCGGCGCCGTCGGACGAACGCGCTCCGGGTGCTCGACCCTCACAGCAGCGGCGTCAGCACCTCGATGGCGCGGCGGATATCGCGGGCCTGGCTCTCCCCGGAGATCTCGCGTTCGATCGTCAGCACGCCCGCAAACCCGAAGGACTTCAGCTTGGGCACGAGCCGGTCGAAGCCCACCCGCCCCTCACCCAGCGGCTTCTCCGCGCCCAGGCGCCCCGGCTCGGTCGGGTACTCCCCGTCCTTGGCGTGGACTCCGCGCACGTAAGCCCCCAGGACATCCAGGGCGTCCACCGGGTTGGCCTTGCCGTACATGAGCAGGTTGGCGGGGTCGAGATTGACGCCGAGATTGCCGGTGCCGATGTCGGTCATGACCCGCAGCAGGGTGATCGGTGTCTCCTGGCCGGTTTCGAAGCAGAAGCTCAGCCCCAGCTCCTGGCAGCGCTCCGCGATCCGGCGCAGGGCGCCAACCGTACCTGCGTACAGCGGGTCGCGCGGGTTCTCGGGTATGAACCCGGCGTGGGTGGTAATCGAAGGAACGCCGACGGAGCGCGCGAATTCCGCACCGCGCACCAGCGCCGCCACGCGCATCTCCCGGTACTCCGGCGGCACGAAGCCGATGGTGGCGGGGCCGTCAACGAAATCCCATACCTGCGGCCCCGGATACCCGGTCCACAGCGTGGTGATCTCGACGCCGGTGTCGGCGCACGCTTGGCGCAGCCGCTCGCCGTTTCCGTCGGTGTACAGGGCCGGATCCCAGGTCGCCACCTGGCAGGTGGGCAGACCGAAATCCGCGACCTTGCGCAGTTCCTTTTCCGGCTCCTCGTGGAAGCTAACGATGACCCCGAGCCGCAGGGGCCCGGCAGGCTGCGCCCGCACCGCTGCTGATTCCATGGCACCTCTCCGCGCAAGTGTGAGGCGGGCCCGACCATCGGGGCCCGCCGGGTTACGTCCAGGACGCTGGTTTTCGGCGCGGCCGACGAATCATCCTGCCGGCGAGCATCGGCTTGCGCGGCGAACTCCGGGGCCGCGCGCGTGGCGCACCGGCGCGCTCGTGGCCTGTGTGCCCGGCCGCCACGGCTGCAGCAGGATTTGCGCCGGACTGCGCCGTAAGCCCTCCCCAAAGGCGCAGCGGCAGGAGGAGCTAGAATGGGAGCGGTTGATACCTGTCACAGCTGCGGCATGCCCATGCAGACGTCCGAGATGCACGGCGCAGGGATCGAGCAGAACCCCTACTGCGTCTACTGCACCGACGCTGAGGGCCACCTCAAGTCGCGCGAGCAGGTGCGCGAGGGCTGGATCCAGTTCACCGTGGACGCGATGGGCAAGTCCCGCGGCGAGGCCGAACGTGAGGTTGACGCGGCCATGGCCGAGATGCCGGCGTGGAAGGACGGGTAGAGTAAGCTCGGCACCGGTGGGATTCCCGGCTGCTGCCGACCGGGGTCGCGCCGACTGGGGTCGAGCCGCCGGGGTC
>DATLAK010000119.1 GCA_035527535.1 Armatimonadota bacterium | reverse complement strand
CACGCGCAGCGCAGCGGGCAGCCCTTGAGGAAGACCGTGCTCCGGATGCCGGGACCGTCGTGCACCGCGTAGCGCTTGATGTCGAAGATCACGCCGGTGTCGCCTGCGGGCATGTCGCTGTCACCTCAGGCCTGGCCGTGCCCGGCGCGCTCAATCAGGTAGTCCTGGATGTCGGCGTCGAGGTTCACGAAGTAGTCGGAGTACCCGAAGATGCGCACCGACAGCGATCGGTAGCTCGCCGGGTCGCAGCGCGCCTCGCGCAGGGCCTCGGCGCTGATGGCGTTGATGCCGATGTTCGACGCGCCCATCGCGAAGAAGGTGCGCAGCAGATGCGCGAGCTTCTCGGCTCCGTCTTCGCCGGCCAGCGCCGAGGAGTGGACGTCCACGACGCAGGTGGTTCCGCCGCACAGCAGCGAGTGATCGCAGGCGGCGATCGAGCGCAGCGTGGCGGTCAGCCCGGACCGGTCCGCGCCGGGCACAGGTGCCATGCCCTTGGCGATCGGGTCCCCGGCGTGGCGGCCGTCAGGCGTGGCAGCGGTCCTGCTCGCGAAGGTCAGCGTGCTGCCCACCGGCATCCCGAAGACCATGGGCAGCCACGGCTCGCCGAAGAAGTTGCGGTAGCGGCCCAGTTCGCTGGCGTATAGTTCGACGATGCGCCGGGCCCACTTGTCGGCAGCCTCGATCCCGTTGCCGTACTTGGGCGCTGCGCGCAGCAGCCGCTGGCGCAGCGGCTCATGGCCCTCGAAGTCAGCGCGCAGCGCTGCCACGAGTTCGGCCATGGACACGAGGCGCTGGGCGAAGACCGCGTGCTCGATGGCGGCCAGACTGTCGGCGGCGTTGGCGACGCAGACCATCGCCACGCCCGCCACGTTACGAGCGGCCCCGCCGTGGGTGACCTCGATGCCCTTTTCGAGCGCGTCCGGATAGGTGCATGACTGGAAGGGCAGCCAGACGGTCGCCAGGTTGCGGCGCTCGCCGACGATCGTCGCCTCCACGCAGAGGTCAACAGCGGCGCGCATCTGCTCGGAGAAAGCGTCCCAGACCGCAGCCATATCACCAAAGTTCGACGGGTCGCCAGTTCGCGGACCGATCTGCCCACCGGTCAGAGCGCAGCGTCCGTCGTTGAGCGCAAGCTCGACGCACTTGAGCGGGCTGAGGCTGTGCTCGAGGGTGCGCGGGGGCGTGTAACCCGCGATGACCGTCTCCACGCAGCCGACGATCGAGTAGTCACGCGCCCAGCGCGTCTCGATGTCCAGTCGCTCCAGGCCCGGGATGATCGCCTCGTCCCCGAAGACTGACAGTCCGAGGTTCAGGGCGCTGACCTCGGCGACCTGCCGCCAGAACCAGTCGGGCGTTCCGGCGTGCACGCGCACTCCGAGGTCGATGAGCAGCCGCTCCTCGGCGGCGATCTCCAGCATCATGCGCGAGATGTCGTTGGTGGCGTCGCCACCGTCAGGGCCCATCCCGCCGAGCATGATGTGCTGGTCGGTGTAGTAGCGATAGAGCTTCAGGTAGAGCTCGCGCAACCGCTCCTTCGCATCTTCGCGGGTCATCTCCCCGGCGGCGAGGTCGCGCTCGAGATATGGAAACAGGAGTTGGTCGAGGCGGCCGAAACAGTGAGTGGTGGGCTGGCCATCGCCCTGCTCCATCTCCTCAACACGGTGCACCAGCCAGATGCACTGCAGCGCCTCGCGGAAGTTGCGCGGAGGGTTGCGCGGGGTCCACTCGCAGGCTCCGGCGATGGCGATCAGCTCAGCGCGGCGCACTGGGTCGTCGGCGTCTGCGGCCAGATCCCGGGCCAGCGCGGCGTAGCGCTCCGCGTAGGCAATGCCCGCCTCGGCCGCGATAGCCATGGCCTGCCAGGTGTCGCGACGATCAGGATCCTCAGCGGCCCGCGCGCGCGCGGCGGCGTCGGTGGCGACGTGCCCGAGACCCACCTGCAATATCCACCAGTGCCCCGGCAGGGCGTGCCCGATGGGCGAGCCGCTCGCAACAAAGAGCCCGGCACTGTGCGCGGCACGGATGGCGCCCGCGCGCGGTGAGTCATTGAGCGGATCAGGATGGGTGACGCGATGCTCGCGCCACCACTCGATGTCCCGCCGCGCTTGCTCGGGCGTGTCCTCGTGCTCGGCGGCATGCGCGGGGAATCGATACTCGGGGTAGTCAGCGGCCACCCACCAGTCGCGGTCATGCTCGCTGAGGCCCTGGTGGGTAACGGCCCGGCCCTGCGGCAGTCCCACCATCCTGTCCTCGGGGAAGATGTGGATGGGCAGGCTCCGCAGGTAATGCGACAGCGCCACGGCCCGGCGGATGATCTCGGGCTGCCCCTCGGTCTGCTGGTAAGACTCAGTTACCAGCGCCAGGCGCACTCCGCGCGGAATGCTGCTCTCCAGCGACAACGCGCGATCGCGAATGGCCTCCCGGCGCGTTGTGGTCCGATCGCTGACCTGCGCCATGCTGTTGCCTTCCTCGCGTCTCGTCGCCCTGCCCAACTGATGTCATGGATTCAGCGACGTCAGGCTGTTGACCTGCCGCCGTTCGTGATACCAGTCCCTATGTGGTACTTGCGGCCTCTTGGTCTTGCCCCCGTCTTGGTGCCACCGGCAGTGAGAGCCTTCAGCCTGTCAGGCAGGCTTCCCGCCATTGTCGTTGGCTCGTCGCTGTCATGCCGTTGGTGCTGTGCCCACCGCCGGGCGGTGCGGACGCATGCGGAGTTCGGCGCCGACCGCCAATGGTCATCTCGGCCAACTCGCGGCCGACACCCCAAGTGGCGCCGGCATGCGTTGTCGGGAGGGACGGGCTCACTCAGCGGGGGCGACGGGGTTGGCCCGGTTCCAGTCCAGGACCGCGCGGTACTTGGGCGTGTCGTCGTCCACGTACTCAACAAGCCCCCACGACCCCCACTTGCTCCAGCGCCCGACCGAGGAGAACATGCACATGACGTCCCCGCCCGCGTCGCGCCACGCGTCGAGGCAGAGCGTGTACATCACGCCCATGCGTTGGTGGCGGTTGGCCGCCTGCAGCAGGGCGGTGAGCGCATCGTTGTTCTCTCCCCCGCCGGCGCCCACGGCGTGCTGGCCGGCCTCGTAGGCCACCAGCCGCAGACCATACTTGTCCGCGACCTGCTTCTGCTTGGCGATGTTCCCGATGGCCTGCGGCAGCGACACCTGCTCCAGGTGATCCAGCACCTGCTCGACGCTCCACGCGGCCACCTCATCGCTCGTGGGTGTGCTCCTGGGGCTGAGGACCATGCCGAAGTAGGGCGCCACCGCCAGCGCGTCACAGTGCTGCCAGGCGTCCTGGAAGGACAGCTTCGCCTCGGACACGAACGGCACCGCCGCCTGCGTCGCCATGCAGCGCACCAACCGCTCGGTGCCGCCGAACACGTCCTCCCAGATCGCGAAGATCTGCACCGACCGCATTGACCCGTAGCGCCAGCCTGCCTCCCAGGGCTTCTCCGCCAGGCCCAGCTCCATACCCCGCTCATTGCAGTACTTCGTCGCCTCGAAGATGCTGTTCCACACCTCGTTGGAGTACTCCACGTACACGGTGAGCGACGGGTCAAGGTCACGCTTCACCTGCTCGGCGAACTGCCGAACGTACTCGTCGTCGGCCAGGTGCGGCATGCAGAACCAGGGGTTGACCTTCAGGCGGTTGCACAGGTCAATCATTACCTCGAGCGGTGCGCCCCTCTCGGTCCAGGTGGCGTCGTCCTGCCGGGGCCGGTCCTCCCAGGTTGCCACCTTGGAGCCGTTGGTACGCATCCAGTCCATGAACCGGATGGTGCCAAGCTCCGCCCAGCGCGCCAGGAAGTCCGGGTGGAAG
>DATLAK010000118.1 GCA_035527535.1 Armatimonadota bacterium | reverse complement strand
CCGTACATCGTCGAGGCCTACCATATCACCGAGCAGGCTATGCAGGCGGCGCTCGCCGCCGCCGCCCCCGGCCAGCGCGAGTGGGAGCTGGAAGCCGTGGCTCGCACCGTCATGCTCGAGCTGGGGGCCGAGGGGATGGCCTATCCCGCCTGGGTCTGCTCCGGCCCCAACACCCGCCTCAGCCTCTGTCGTTCCACGGACCGCGCCATCGAGCGCAACGATTTGGCGCAGTTCACCTTCGGCGCCAAGTACATGGGCTACTGCGGCAACATGTGCCGGCCGTTCTCCATCGGCGTGCCCCCCGCCGCCGCCCGCAAGCTGCAGGAAGTGGCCCTGGAGGCCATGCACTACGCCCTCGGCGCTATCGGCCCCGGGGTCGCGGCGCGCGCGGTGTTCGCCGGCTACCACGACCTCCTGGCGCGCTACGGCTTCGAGGAGTTCACCCTCTACGGGCCGGCGCACGGCACCGGCAGCACCGAGGTCGAGGGCCTGTGGCTGGCGCGCAGCGCCGACTTTATCATCCAGCGCAACATGGTTTTCAACGTGGACATCTGGCTCTCCGACGGCGAACACGGCCTGCGCTACGAGGATGGGATCATCGTCACCGACGACGGCGTGCGCGAGTTGACCAGCTACCGCCGCGAGATCATCGTGCTATGAGCGCGGTCGGCCCCGAGGCGATCCGTGACGCGGTCGCCCGCCGCGCCGATGACATCGTCGGGTGGACCCAGGAGCTGGTCCGTTTCCCCAGTGAGAACCGCCCCCCCGCGGGCGACGAGGGCCCCGCTCAGGAGTTCATCGCGGGCGCGTGCCGCGCGCAGGGCTGGGAGGTGGACCTCTTCGCGCCTGATGAGGTGCCGGGGGTCGCCGAGCATCCGGCATGGCTGTGCGGCCGCACCTACGGCCAGGGCCGCCGCAACGTGGTCGCGCGCTGGCGGGGGGAGCGCAGCGGCGGCCGCCGCCTGCTGCTGAGCGGGCACGTGGACGTCGCCCCCTACGAGCCGGACGACTGGAAGGTGTGCCGCCCGTTCGCGCCCGTGGTCAAGGACGGGCGCCTCTACGGCCGGGGGGCCGCGGACATGAAGGGCGGCCTGGCCGCGGCCTTTTGGGCGCTGCGGGTGCTGCAAGATCTCGGCTTCGAGCCGGCGGGCGACCTCCTCTTCGAGAGCTTGGTGGACGAGGAGTTCGCGAGCGGCAACGGCGCCCTGGCGGCGCGGCTGCGCGGCCCGCGCGCGGACCTGGCGGTCATCGGCGAGCCCACGCGCATGGAGGTCTGCCCCGCCTGCCTGGGGGCCTTCCTGGGCGAGCTGACTATTGCCGGCGCTGCCGGCATGCCCTACACGGGTGCCGCCATTCCCAATCCCCTCCACGGTGCGGCGCGCGCGATCGCGCTTTTTCGCCGGTGGCAGGAGCAGTGGCGCGCGCAAAACCATCACCCGCTGTTCGCTGCTCCGGGCAAGGAGCTGAACGTCCTGCTGTGGCGCCTGGACACCACCCGCCGCGGCGAGTTCGCGCAGATGGGGACGCCGCTGCAGGCCACGCTGGCATGGATCGTGTGGTGCCACCCCGGCATGACCGAGGAGGAATTCTATCTCCGCTTCCGCGCCTTCTGGCGGGAACATGGCGCCGCCGACCCGGAATTGACGCCGTTCAGGTTGGAGCTGCAGCCGACCCACCACTTCGTCCAGCCGTGGGAAACTCCGTCGGATAGCCTCGGCGTCAGCGCGACCGTCGCCGCCTTCGAGCGATACGCGGGGCGCCCTCCCGCCATCGGCGGCGCGCCGTTCTCCTGCGACCTGGGGCTCTACGGCGAGGTGGGACCGATGCCCTGCCTGCTGCTGGGCCCGCGCGGCGGCAACTTGCACGCGCCCGACGAGTGGGTGGAGACCGCCGACCTGCTGACGCTGACCGGGGTCTATGCGACCCTGGCGGCGTCCTGGTGCGGAGCGGCTGCATAGACCGAGATCACTCGTGGGGTGAACGCTTCATGCTCGGAATGCATGATCTCGGATAGACGGGACAAACCCTTGCTATCCTGGGCGGCGGCAAAGCCGCGGGATCAGCTCGTCTCCTCGCCGTCGCGCTCGCTGTGGCGGCGGCGCTTGGAGGAGACCAGGCGGCCGGTGGTATCAAGGCCCTGGGCGGCCGCGGGCGCGGCTGCCGTTTCCTCGGCCTGCGCTTCGGCGACGACAGGCTTCCCTGGAGGTGGCGCCGACGGACGCTCCGCAACCGCGGGCGGGGGACGCGGCACCCCGGTCGCGACGGGCGGGACCGCCCCCTGGGCGCGCGCGTGCCCCACGCGCACCCGTCGCGTACGGTCGAGCAGCGCGCTGGTTGGCGCCGGCGCCACGTGTGGCTCCCGCCTCAGCCTCGCCCGCAATCCCGCAACCCCTTGCGCGAGCTGCGCCCAGCTGATGACCAGCCGCCGCACGGCGATGTCCAGCGGCCACAGCACCAGCGCGGCTGCTAGCAGCCAGTGCCACAGGTCTTGCGGGTAGCGCGCGGCCGCAGCGGGCTCAAAGACGCGCTTCGGCTTCAAGTCAACCTTGCCGCCCGTGCGCCGCGCGAGCTCGCTCAGCAGGTGACGGTCGGGTTCGAGCCGGCGGTATTCGGCCGGGAAGGGCACGGCCGCTCCAGCGGTCGCCACCGCGGCGCCGGCTTCGGTGACGCTGACCACGTATTGACCTACCGCGCCGGCGGTGAACTTGGCTTCGTAGCGGCCGGGGGCGGTTTGTTTCAGATCGAGCGTTTGCCCCGACGAGTCGGGGTCCGGGGCGACGACCTTGGCCTGGAGCTGGAGGAAATCGCGGAACTCCCCGGTGGAGGTGAGGGCGTCCACCGCCACGGTTCCCTCGCCGCGGTCAATCTTCACCGTTGGGCGCAGGCCGGAGTCGCGGCTCAGGCGCATCATCCAGCGCACCGCCTGCGGCCAGAACTTGCCATAGCCATCCCACCCCAGCCAGTGCGCTCCCCAGCGCGCTCGCGCGTCCGAGGTGAACGCGATGGAGCGCCCCAGGCCATAGCGCCAGGCGGCGAACAGCGGGTCGCCCTGGGGGGTGCTGAGCGGCACCGATGCCAGCGGCTTGGGCGCGGTCGCGACATAGCCCAGCAGCGGCGGCGCCTGCCCCCAGTTGATGCCCGCGACCGTCTCGTGGCGGCGCACCTCGGGCACGAACGGCTCCTCGACGATGAGGGAGCGGGAGCTGAGTAGGATGTCGCGGGTGAAGATGCGCGGGAGCTGGTGCCCGGCTGTCGCCAGGTAGAAGCTGCCGCCGCCGGCCGCCGCCAGGCCCTGGAGGAACCCGACATCCTTGCCCTGACCGAAGGCGATGGCGGTGGTGGTGATCTTCTCCCGGTTCATCGCGGCGGCCATCGCGATACAGCCCTCCTGCTCGTCGCAATCATCGCCGTCGGCGAGCATGACGACGTGCTTGGTGCGTGCCTCCGCGCTGCGCAAGATGCTATAGGCCTGCTCCAGGGAGGGGCGACAGTAGATGCCCCCGCCGCCGCTCTGCATGCGCGCGATATCGCTGATGATGTCGGCGCGCTGGCGGGCGCGCCGCAGCGGCGCGAGCACGGTGGAACCCTGGCCGCTGACCACCACCGCGACCTGGTCGCTGTCCTGCAGCGATTCGACGGCGGCGATGGCCGCCTCCGCCTCCAGGCGGATCTTGGGCTGGCCCCCCTCCATCATGCCGGTGCTGCCGGAGGTGTCCATCACCAGCACCACCGCCGCCGCCGGGAATACCCGGTACTTGCGGATGGACATGTTGACCGGCAACACGTCCTCAATCGGCGTCTTGAAGTACCCGCCGGCGCCGAAACCGTATTCCCCGCCCAACATGCCAAAGCCGATCCCGAGGTCCGACACCGCGCGCTGGATCAGCTTCATCTGCTCCGGGTGCAGCGCCATCGCCGGCACCTCCGAGAACAGCACCGCGTCGTAGGCGGCAAGCTCCGCCGCCGTCTTGGGGATGCCCGCCAGCCCTACCACGTCCACCGCGATGTCGTGCTCTGCCAGCGCCTGGCGCAGCGGCGCGGCCATCTGCGCCTCCCCCTCGACATAGAGCACCCGCGGCTTGCCGCGCACGGTGGTGAACGCCAGTCCGCGGTTATTCTCGGGGTAGGCATCGTGGTCGCTGTCCAGCAGCACCTGGAAGCGGTGGAACCCGGGCCGGTCAATGCTCTGGGTCAGCGCCAAGACGTTCCTGCCGGGGGCCAAGCGCACCGCGCGCGCCTCCACCGGCGCGCCATCGCGGTAGGCGCGCAGCGTCACCTCGGTCTCGCTCGTCGCCGACACCACGACGCGCAGGTCGAACGGCTCCCCCACCCGCACCTGCGGCGGCGCCGTCATCTCCTCCACCAGCAGCTCCCGCTGCGGTCGGCTCGAGAGGCTGACACAGCTGACCTCGATCCCCATCGCCTGCGCCGACAGCGCCTGATCCAGCGCGTCCCCACGGGTCTCGATGCCGTCCGACAGCAGCACCACTCGCTTGCCGCAGCGCGGCGGCAGCACCGCGAACGCCAGCCGCAGCGCCGCCGCGATGTCGGTCTCGTCCGCCGGCGGCCGCGAGTGAATGGTGGTCACCCGGGGCCGCGCCGCCGCCGAGACTTCCAGTGACGGCTCGCCGCCGAACACGACCAGCGCCGCGCGATCCTCGGAGCGCATCTCTCGCACCGCCCGCGCGATGTAGTCGAGCGCGCGCGCTTGTGCCTGCGCGTCCACGCTGCGCGAGACGTCGAGCGCAAACACCACCCCCATAGCGCGCGTGTGATAGACCGCCTGCAGCCCCGCCAGCGCCGCCACCAGCAGCCCCAGCGCGACCAGGCGCAGGCCCAGGGCGACGCGGCGGCGACCGCGGCTCAGCCCGGCCAGGCTCCCACGCGCGGCCCACCAGCACACCGCCGCCAACGGCGGCAGCAGCGCCAGGTACCAGGGATGGGTGAATGCGATTCCCACGGTCAGATGCGCCTGTGATAAACGAACCACTCGACGGTGAACAGCGCCAGCACCGCCAGCACCGCCCAGCGCCAGTACTCCTGGGTGCGCTGCGGGCGCTCGCCGGCCGTGCCCACGCGCGCGCCGGAGAGGTTGAGGGCATCGCGCGGGGCGATGTCGGACTCGCTTGCGTCGAGCAGGTTGGCAGCGGCGACGGCTCGATATGCGCCCGCCCGCGCCTCGTAGACGCCCACCCGCTCGAGCCTCAGCGCGACCGCCCCGCCGCTCGCCGTCGCCCGTGTCGTCTGGCCCCCCGGCGTCGTCAGCTCAAGGGTCGAGCTCGCCGGCGGGGTCAGCGCCCACACCTGCCCGGTGCGCATGTTGGCGAGCGCGGCCACGCCCACATCACCGGTCAGCCAGCCGATGCAGTTGCCGACGAAGATGGGGAAGCCGACGCGCAGGACAAAATCGGAATCGAGCAGATCCCACGCCAGGTAAATGGCGCGGACGCCGTCGCGCTCGCCCACCACCACCAGCGGGGTATCGCGCGCGAACACCAGCGGCCGGCCCCAGTCCAGCGGCGCGGCGACCTGCGCCCGGTCAATGCTCAACTCGGAGAAATCAACCGCGCGGGTGATGGGGTGGTCGCGTTCCCAGCGCGTGACCTGCGGGTGCCGCACGCTCCCCGTGGCCGTGACCGGCGCCCCCGCGCCCGCGGCACCGATGAAGACGAAACCGCCGCGCGCGGGCAGCTCGGCCGGGCGCATGCGGTCGCATACAAAGAGATCGTACGATCCGCTGTTGGCGGACTCCGGGGCGGCGGAGCGCACAAATGAGACGCGGGGATCGAGCGCCAACGCGTGCTGGAGGAAGAGGTTGCCGCGGGTCAGCAGCAGCCCCCGCGCCTGCTTGCCGGCAGCCAGCAGCAGATGCGCCTGGTTGTCGGCCGCGAGGTGGTCATTCACCTCCAGCCGCACCGCCACGCGCGATGCGCCCGCGGGCGCCGCGAACACCTGCGACAGTTCCCGGCCCGCCGCCAGGCGCAAGCGCCGCACGTCCACCAGCTTGCCGTCGGCCTCGATCTCGAGGTCGAGGGACCGCTCGCGCGCAGAGAAGTTGCGCACCGCCGCCAGCACCAGCGGGCGTCCGTCCGGCCCCGCACGCGCATCGAGCGCGGTGATGGCGACGTTGTCGTCGTCCTCGCCGATGCGCACGAAGGAGACCGTCGCGGGATCGCCGGCCGCCTCAATCTCGCCAAAGCCTCCGTCGCTCAGCATTACCACTCGCCCGCCGTCTCGCCCGCGGATGAGCGACAGGCCAAGCCGCACCGCCTCGTCGGCCCGCGCCGGGCAGTCGGTGACAGCGATGCCGCGCAGCGCCGCGCGCAGCGCCGACTTATCGCAGGTCAGCGGCGCCGCCACCCGGGTCGGGGCCCCCGCCACCACCAGCGACAGCTCGTCGTCACGCCCCAGCCCCTCGATAAGTTTCCGCGTTTCGGCCTTGGCGCGCTCGAAGCGCGAAGGGCGAACATCGGTCGCCCCCATGCTGGCGGAGGCGTCAAGCACCACCGCGATGCAGCGCCCCGAGACCCCCGCCACCGTGCGATAGGGCCGCGCCAGCGCCGCCAATAGCGCCAGCGCCGCGGCGATCTGGAGCGCCATCAGCCAGGTGGCGCGCAAGCGGCGAAAGGGCGCATTGGCCTGCATCTCTTGCAGCGCCCGCCCCCACAGCATGAGGGAGGACACGCGCCGGTCCTGGCGCCGCAGGCGGAAGAGGTAGAGGACGATGATGGCGGCGATGACGGGGATCGCCCATAACAGCGCGCCTGGCGCGAGAAGATGCATGTCAGGTCACCAGCCGCTGCCGCCACAGTGCGCGCAGCGCCAGCTCCTCGAACGACTCGCCGGCGACCAGTTGCACGCCGTTGATGCCGTAGCGCAGGCAGAAACGGTGGAAGCCGGACTGGTGCTCGTCCAGCCGCCGGCCGTACTCGCGCAGCAGCCCCCGGGTGATGCTGATTTCACGCGCCTCACCCGTCTCGGCATCTATCAGGCGCAGGTCGCCGGCCAGCCCCGGAGCGATCTCCTCCGGCGCCAGCACCTGCAGGGCGGTCACATCGTGGCGCCGTTGGATCAGCGCCTTGAGCCCCTGCTGGTAGTCGGGCGCCAGGAAGTCGGAGATCACCACCGCCACCCCCGGCTTGACCGCCCGCACCGCAAACGCCTTGAGCGCGCCCGCGAGGTCGGTGGCGCCGCCGACCGGCAGCTCAGCCAACCAGCGCAGGCACTGGGGCGCGCACCCGCGCCCCCGCAGCGGCCCCAGGCGCTCCCCCAGCCGCGGCGCGAATCCATAGACCGACAGGCGATCGAGGCTGCACAGCCCGACATAGGCGATGGCCGCCGCCGCCTGCCGCGCGCACCAGGCCTTGCTCGGCTCGCCGAACGACATGGATTCGCTGGTGTCCACCAGCACGGTTACGTAGAGGTCCTCCTCCTCGACGAAGAGCTTGAGAAACAGGCGCGACAGGCGCGCACATGCATTCCAATCGAGATGGCGCGGGTCGTCGCCCGGGACGTAGTTGCGGAAATCGGCGAACTCGACCGAGGCGCCGCGACGCGGGCTGCGGCGTTCCCCGCGCTGGCGGCCGAGGAAGGTGCGCCGCGACACCAGGCGCAGGCGCTCCAGGCTGCGCAGGAACCCGGGCGAGAGCAGGGCGGCTAGGCCTGCGGCCGCCGTGGCGGGCAAAGCCCTAGCCACTTCGGCTGCGCCCTCGCGGGGCGGCGCGGGTGCGCTGGCGGGGTGCGTATCGGCCACGATCATACTTCCAACGCGGGGTGGGCGACGGCCGCGGTTTTCAGCGCGTCGGCGACCAGGAGGTCGGGGGCGACGGCATCCGCCTCGCCCTCGAAATTGAGCACCAGGCGATGGCGCAGCGCCGCCGCGGCCACCGCGCGCAGGTCGGCCACGGCGACGTTGTAGCGGCGGTCCAGCAGCGCCTGCACCTTGCCCCCCAGCACCAGCGCCTGCCCTGCCCGCGGGCTCGCGCCGTAGCGCACGTAGCGCCGCACGCTCTCCGGCGCCGACTCCTGGTCCGGGTGCGTCGCCAGCACCACCCGCATCGCAAGCTCCTGCACGTGGGGCGCGATTGGCACCGACCGCACCAGGCGCATCATCTCCAGCACGCGCGCCCCGGTCAGCACCGGCTCCACCGTGGGCTCGGACGCGGAGGTGGTGCGATCCATGATGACCCCGAGTTGCTCCAGGCTCGGGAACGGCACCAGCAGCTTGAACAGGAAGCGATCGAGCTGCGCCTCCGGCAGGGGATAGGTGCCCTCCATCTCGATCGGGTTCTGCGTCGCCAGCACCAAGAACGGCTCCTCCAGCCGGCGCCCGGTGCCCGCGACGGTGACGGAGTGCTCCTGCATCGCCTCCAGCAGGGCCGACTGCGTCTTGGGCGTGGCGCGGTTGATCTCGTCGGCGAGGACGATGTTGGCGAACACCGGCCCCGGCTCGAAGCGGAACTGGCGCCCGCCGCTGTCGCTTTCGTAGAGGATGTTGGTGCCGGTGATGTCCGCGGGCATGAGGTCGGGGGTGAACTGGATGCGCGAGAACTCGAGATGCAGCGCCTGCGCCAGGGTGCGCACCAGCAGGGTCTTGCCCAGCCCGGGGACGCCCTCCAGCAGCACGTGCCCGCCCGCGAAGAGCGCCGCCAGCGTGCCGTCCACGATTCCCTCCATGCCGACGATCACCCGCGCGACGGCGCCGCGCAGCGACGCGAAATCCGCGCGAAACCGCTCCGCCTGCGCCTGCGCCTGCGCTGCCTCATCCATTTCGCTCTCTCCGTTCATTCCGCGGTCAGCGCGTCGAAATACCGCTTGACCCGCGCCCGCTGCTCCGGCGGCACTTCCTCCCGCCGCAGCGCATCCTCCGCCCGCTCGCGATAGCTCGGCAAGACGCGGAAGTACGGCACCTTGCCCCGCTCCCCGCCGGACGAGGGGGGGACATAGACTTCAGTCGCCGCGACGTCGCCCCGGTCCCCGAACTGGCCGCGGATATTGACGTCGCTCAGCGGCACCGTCGTGCGCTGGGGACTGCCCGTGGGCCGGTCCACCATCCCGGGCTGGTAGCGGCTGCGGCTGTCGCCGGGACCGATGCCGGGACCGATGCCGCTGCCTACGCCCGGGACCAGGCCCATGCCCGCCCCCAGCCCCGGCAGCAGCCCCAGCCCGGCCCGGCATCCCTGGCATCCTGCGCAGCTCTCGCATTCCTTCAGCCGCTTCAGCAGCTCCTCGATGTCCATCCGCGACAGCCTCTCCGCCGTCGCGCGCAGCCTCTGCGCCAGCTGGTCCAGGTTGGTGTTTTTCAGCAGCTCCGCCAGCTCCTTCAGCTCGGCTTGCAGGCGTTTCAACTCCTCGTCGGTGAGCGGGGGCGCCTTCCCCGCCTGCTGCGCCTCCAGCCGCTCGCCCAGCTTCTCCATCACCGTCTGCATCAGCTCCAGCGCGGACAGGTAGTCCTCCTTGGCGAACAGCTCGCTCAAGGCATCGAGGAGGTCCTGCGGCAGCTCCAGGTTCGCATACAGTTGGCGTGCGCGCTCGCGCTTTGCCAGCTCCGCGAGCCGGCGCATCTGCTCCTCGCTCAGCCCTTTCAACTGCGGCAAGTGCTTGAACTTCTCGAAGTCCTGGGCCGGCAGCTCGGCCAGTTGCTCCAGGGTCTCGACCTCCTTCAGCCCCGCCTGTTTGAGCTGCGCCAGGTCGCGCAAGTCGCGCAGACGGTCGGCCTGCTTCGCCACCACCTGCTGCTCGGCGAGCCGAGACAGCTCGGCGCCGGCCTGGGCGAGCGACTTGGGCGAGTCCTGCTCGATCTGGGCGCGCGCCGCGGCGAGCTGGGCGGCGGTCTCCTTCAGGCGCATCACGGCGCGCTTCTCGGTCATCGCCGGGCTGCGCAGGTCGCGGCCGAGCCGGCGCAGGTTCTCCGCCACCTGTCTGGCGAGATCCTCGGTCGTGGGGTCGGCGCGTCTTTCGAGCTCCGCCGCCAGGTCTTCGAGTTGCTGGGCCTGGGCCCGGCGCTCGGCGCGAGCGGTGCGCGCCTGCGCCGACTGCAAGGCGGGCCATTGAGGCAGGAAGATCGCGAGCGCGAGGGCGGCGCCCGCCGCCGCGGGCGGCCACACGCGGCGCCCGAGCCGCCGCTTGAATACCCGGCGCGGAGGCGCGGCCGTGATGTGTTCCGCCGCGTCGGCGATGAGGGCCGCGGTCATGGGGTGTGCGGACTCGCCCAGAGCGACGGCGCTGGCGCTGCGATCCTTGATGCCCAGGCGCTCGTCCGCCGCCGCCGCGACCGCGAGTGCGCCTGGCGGATGGGTGAAGCTCCATGCCCAGGCCGCCACCGCGGGAACGAGCGCGACCGCGGCATACCACCACGCGGCGGGGGCGACCAAGTGGACGATCTCGAGCAGGCGCACCGCCGCGCCCAGGCCCAGACCCGCCGCCAGCCCCCGGCTGGCGGCGCGCTCGGCGCGCAGCCAACGCGCGCGTCGGCGCAGGCGCCCCACCGCCGCGAGCAGGATCGCAGCAGGAGCCTCTGCCGGTGCATTTTCAGCCCTGGTCGCCATCGGCTGCCTTTCGCCTCCGCCGACGGAAACTCGTCCCCGCGCCCGCGAGCCCAACCAGACCCGCGGCGATGTAGATGCCGGAGGTGACGGTCACCGCGCTTCGCAGTGAGCTGTAAAGGTGTACGCCCTTGATGGAGGCAAAGACGCCGGCCAGATATAGCGCCGCTACCGCCGGATTGAGATGGACCAGGGCCGCGCCCGGCATGGGGGCGCCGGAGGCCGCGGCGGCGGCGGCGCCGCCGGCGACGACCAGCGTGACCAGGTAGGTGATGACTATGCCGACAGCCACCGTCACCCGGCCGCGAAAGCCGGGCATGGCGAGGGCCATCCACATGCCCACCATGCTCAGCCCGAAGGTGGCGGCGATGGTGAGGATGATCATTCCCCAAAGCGGTCGCAGCCCAGCGGCGGTCAAGGCGGGGACGAAGTATCGCAGCCCGCCGAGGATAATGCCGCCGCCGGCGAGCGCGAGCAAAGCGAGGAAGGGAAACGCCGAACGCACCTGCGGCTGCAGCCAGCGGCGGGGTGACAGGCCACCCGCCAGCCAGCGCGCGAACCCTTCGCGCGGCGGATCGTTGATCTCTCCGACCGCGATCACGGGGGTAAGCGCCATGACCAGGGTGATGAGCGCGAAGAACGCCACGCCAATGGAGCGGCGTACGTCCGCCGGGGCGTGCGACGCGCGCAGGCCCTCGCCGAGGTTGCCGACGGCCAGGGCGGTGAAGATCACGAATAGCACCAGCATGAGCCCGCGTACCTTGATGCCGCATCGCCGGCCGAGCAGGGGCAGACGCTGCGACGCGGCGGCGGCAAGCAGCAGCGCCGTCAGCACCAGCAGCACCGCGGCCGCCGCGCCCGCGGGCGTGGGATGGCCGTAGACCGGCGGCGTCTCGGTCGCGTAGAAGACGGCCGCAACCGGGTTGAGCGCGGCGAAGACCGAAGGGCCCGGAGGATAGCTGCTGCCAAGCATGGGATTGGGAAGGATGATGAGCACCGCCGAGCCGATCATGAAGGCGCCCATGGTCGCGTAAGCGCCCACCACCGCGACCAGGCTGCGGGCGACCAGGCTGCTCCACCACAGGCCGATGGCCGCCAGCAGAAGCGCGGTGAGGGCGGCCAAGCCGTAGCTCCAGAGGACTTCCGCCGGCGACACGCCGCCGAACAGCAGGCACAGGGCGGCCAGGGGCAGCGAGGTCGTCAGCAGCAGGGCGGCGAACAGCCACGCGCTGAGCAGCTTCCCCAGCACGACCTGCCGCGAACGCAGGCGCGTCGAGGCCAGCATGTCATAGGTCTTCTGCTCCAGCTCGCTGGAGACCGCGCCCGCGGTCAGGCCCGGCACGATCAGCGCCACCAGCACCGCCTGGGTGATGAGTATCGCCTTGTACAGCGTGCGCCCGAGCTGGAAGCCCATGGGGCCGTAGGGGTTGACGCTGAGTCCCGCGCTGGCAGCGTAGGCGAAGCCCATCACCACCATCATGGCGAAGACATAGCCCGCCTGCAGCCACGCCGGGCGCGCGCCGCGCATGCGCGTGCGCAGCTCCTTGACCAGCACCGGACTCCACAGGTGCAGCCGGTCGGCCATCGCGGACCGCGTACCCATCGTCAACTCACGATCCCGCGCGTGACGCGCATGAAGACATCCTCCAGGTCGGCCTCGGTCTCGTGGAAGGCGACCACGGGGAAACCGCGCTCCACCAGGCAGCGCAGCAGCGCCGCCTGCTCCACGCCGCTGCTATCGCAGTGTGCGACGACCGTGTCATCCTGCACTTGCGCGGAGGCGATGCCGGGATAAGTTTGCAGGAAGTCAACCACCGCCGCCAGGCCCCCGTCGGCGGTGCGGATGCGCAAGGTGGCGGCGCCCACCACCTGGCGCATGATCTCCTGCACCCCGCCGCTGACCAGCAGCCGCCCCTGCTCGATAATGCCGATCTTATTGCAGATGTCGGCCAGCTCGGGCAGGATGTGCGAGGATACGAACACCGTCTTGCCCATGCGCGTGAGCTCGCGCAGCAGCTCCTTGATCTCGACGCGCGCGCGCGGGTCGAGGCCGGAGGCGGGCTCGTCCAGCAGCAGCAGCTTGGGGTCGTGCACCAGGGTCTTGGCCAGGCACAGGCGCTGCTTCATGCCGCGCGACAGAACGTCCACAAAGGTATCGCGTTTGCCGCCGAGGTCGGCGAGCTCCAGCACGTCGTCAATGATGCGCCGGCGGCGCGCGAACGGAATGCGGTACGCGGCGGCGAAGAAGTCGAGGTACTCGAGCACCGTGACGTCGTCATAGACGCCGAAGAAATCCGGCATGTAGCCGACAACGCTGCGGACGTACTCCACCTGGGTGCGCACATCGGCGCCGTCCACGCGTACCGTGCCGGCGGTGGGGTCGAGCAAGGTGGCGATGATGCGGATGGTGGTGGTCTTGCCGGCGCCGTTGGGGCCGATGAAGCCGAAGCAGTCGCCCGGCGCCAGCGACAGCGCCAGGTCGTTGACCGCGACTACATCGCCGAAACGCTTGGTCAGCCCTGCCATCTCCAGTACGGCGGCCATGTTACCTCCCGGCGCCAGCCGCACTCGTCTGCAGCCAGCGGTCGAACTCGGCGAACTCGTAGGCGGCCAGCCCCATGATGATAAGGATGGGCAGGATCGGAAAGACGAACGATCCGACGATGGTGATGATCGCCAGTTGCGCGACCCCCAGCGTGGAGACGTCGGACGCCAGAATGTACCCCCCATACAGGAGGAACGTCAGATCGAGCCCCAGCGTGATCGCGAGCAGGAGCAGCGCTACCGCACCGGAGGTGACGGTGCTGCGGTAGCGCAGGGAGGCGAAGACGCCGATGGCCGCCCCCTGGGCGATCCACAGCAGCGACGCCGCGAACAGCCAGAACGCGCCGGGATAGGAGCCGGAGCCGGAGCCGAAGCCTGCAACCTGCCCCGCGGGAGCGAACAGCAATGCCAAGACATCAGGCGCGGGCCCGGCCATCAGATGATCCGTGTGCAGCAGCCATATCCACAGGCCGGGCGCTAACACCCCGGCTGGGACCGCGACCTGCCACATCACTCCCAGCACCTTGCCCGCGATGATGTGCCGCGGCCGCAGGCGGGTGATGATCACCTGCTCCCAGGTGCGCACCTCGCGCTCCCCCGCGACGCTGCGCGCGCCCACCAGGGCGGCGGCCACGGCCATGGTGACGCCCCACATCACCAGCAGCGATGCGTTCGCGGCATTACCCTTGCCCCCCGGGATGAACCACAGGCTCCACTTTGCGAGGAGCGCGACGCCCCCCGCGGAGCCGATCAGCGCCGCCAGCTTGACGTACCGCGGCCACGTGCGCCAGAACCGCAGCCGCGCCTCCCGCCGCACCACCGGGTTGTCCGTGATCAGACTCCGCATCAGGTTCACGCCCAGCGTCGTTCGCCGGTCCCCGCGCACGCGCTACTGCAGCGGCAGCCGCACGAGCATGTACGTTTCACTGTCGTAATCGCGCGCATGCCCCACCTCCACAATCACGGGGGAGCGCGCAAGCCTGCACACCAGCGCCACTTGGGTCGGCGTCTTGGCGGGCGCCATCAGGGAGGCCTCGGCGTGCCCCAGCAGCACCCCGACCTGGTAGAGACTACCGGCGGAGCGGACGGCCAGGTCGAGGTGCACCTTCTTGCCGGGGGGCAGGTCCCCGAGCTGCACCATTCCGGTCGGCCCCGGCAGCACCGGCACCACCACGCACGCCCCCCGCAGCGTCTGCAGGCTGGCGTTCTCGATCCATCCGGTGAGGTCGCCCGCGGGGGAGCATCGGACGACGGCGCGGATGGGACCGCCCAGCTCCACCACGCCGTTGGCGACGAAGGTTCTCATTCCCCACATCGGTATCCGGGCATTCTCCACCCAGGCCTCGCGCTCATCGCGGAAGACGCCGGCATCCGCGGCGGGGCCCTGGGATCGGCCGAAGGGATCGGCACCGGTCTCGCTCACCACGGCGCCGGGCAGTCGGACGTGGATATCGTAGGACCGGCGCACGGGCGAGAAAACGCCGAAGTGGCTCATCGCCAGCGCCTCGGACGAGCCCTCCCCCGCCTCCAGGATCGTCGCTTGCTTGACCAGCAGCCGCGGGCCCTTGACCGCGTAGCCGAAGGCGTAGGCGCCGGCGCAGAACACGGCAACGATGAGGGGCGTGGTGGCCCATGCCAGCTCGCGCCGCTTCAGGCGCCCGAGCGTCCAGTAGTTGACCGGGATCAGCAAGACGAAGTAGAGGCCGAGGAAGCCCCACACCGCGATGACGGGCGGCGTCTGCACCTGCTTGATGCCGGTCAGGGCACCGCGCAGCGAGGTCGACAACTGGGAACCGTAAACCGTACCAGAACCGTACCAGAGAGAGGCGCCGATGAGGTCGCCGAGAGAATAGACGCGCGCGCGATCGTCGAACATGTCGAGCCACAGCTTCTCCTGCCCCCCCCACGCGGCCAGCGGCGGCTGTGAAGGATCGAAGGCCCAGAAGGTCACCGTGCCGGACCCGACGCGCCCACGCACGATGATGGGCACGCCCGCTTCCTGGGCCAGCACTCGCGTGCCGGGCTTGGGCAGGCCGACGGCGACCGCCGCGGGCTCCGACACCGCCGGACCGTAAGCCGCCAGCCCGCTGCGCAGCGTCACCGATGAAGAGCTTAGCCCTTCAACCGGCAGCAGGCCGGCGAAGAATGGGTGTTGCAGCCGGGCGACGTCGGCGCCGCCGGTGATGACGAGGTTGCCGCCCGTGCGCACCCACGAGGTGATCGCCGCCTGGGTCGCGGCGCTGAGGTCACTGGCGAACAGGGGCCCCAGCGCCAGCAGGTCGGCCTGGTAGTAGGCCAAAGGGGACTCGGGCAGGCGCTCGGGGCGCACGTGAACGGGCACAATCACGCCGGGCGGCGCGGGCCCCGCAGGGGTGCCGCCGCGAGAGGAGTGCTGCGTCAAGCGAATACGCCTGGTGTTGGCCAGGAATTGCAGCGCGCCCGGGGCGAAGCCGACAGCGACGAGCATGGTCTGGGACTCGTCAATCGGGGTGATCGCCGCCTCGCGCGCGGCGGCGCCGGGGAACACCGCCGCCGGGCGTGCGCCCATGCGACTCGCGTCGCGCCAGAAGAGGTCGTATCGCTGCTGCGAACCGCGGGGCAGACGCACGAGACATGCGCGCTTCTCGCAGCGGCGCGCGACCGACCGGTCGAGCGGGGCCAGCAGCAGCAGCCCCTCCCGCTCGGGACCGTCGTTCGCCAGCTCGACCGCAACCGTGGACCAGTACTCGGTTCTGGCCACTCCGTCGAAACCATAGGTGATGCGCGTGCGCACGTCCGCCGCTCGCGCGCTTGAGACGCCGACAACCAGCATCCCCAGCGCGATCCCGGCGACTCGCAGGCCAACACCCATCGCGGCGTGCCCCGCTCTCACTCCATGGTTCCCCCGTTAGCGCGGAGTGCCAGAAGCTACGTTGACGATAACGCGAACCGGGCCCGGCCCCTAGCCCCGACTGCCTCGGGGCGGGGTGGCGGTCGCGGAGCGACCTAGCCACATCACCTACAGCCAGTTAGACGGCGCCCGCGGGCTATTAGTTCGGTCGTCCCCAACGCGGTTCCTGCCGGCCCCTAGGCGGCGAAGCCGCCGGGGTGGCGGTCGCGGAGCGACCTAGCCACGCGGAACCGGCGACCCGCCTCGCCGGCCCGCATGCGTTGCCAACGCGTCCGCAGACGTTCTACACGGCTCTCTCTACCAACTTGCGAAACTCGTCTTCGTCGAGGATGGTGACGCCCAGGCGCCGGGCCTGGTCGTACTTGGAGCCGGGGGATTCGCCGGCGACGACGTAATCGGTCCGCTTGCTGACGCTGGCAACGGCGCGGCCGCCGAGGCTGCGCACCCGCTCCTGGGCCTGCTCGCGCGTGCAGCCTGACAGCTCGCCGGTGAAGACGAAGGTCTTACCCGCAAGCGGGCTGGCCCCCGCGGCGGCGGGCGCGCGCGGAGGCGGCATGACCCCCGCCTGGCGCAGCTTCACGAGCAGGGCCTTGGTCTGGCGCTGACGGAAGAAGACGGCGATGCTTTCCGCGATCACCGGCCCGATGCCTTCGATCTGCGCAAGCTGCTCCTG
>DATLAK010000117.1 GCA_035527535.1 Armatimonadota bacterium | reverse complement strand
AACATCGTCGTCGGCTGCCTGCACCGGTGCCTCGCGCACCTAAAGGATAAGCACGGCGAGCCCGTCAAATGCTGGGCGGAACAACTCGCCTACCGCATTGGCTGCGCCACGGGCTGCGAACTGTGCAAATCGTTCACGCCCCACATCCACCCCGAACGATGGGCGCAGATAACGCCGGGCGGCGCGCCCAAGGTCATCGGCCTGGGATTCATGAGCGACCTGTGCGGGGATTGGGACTGGCCCGGGCTGTCCTTTGTGCAGCATGAGACACTACAGGCAGGCCTTGCGTTTCACAAAGTCGCAACCATCGTGCCGCGCAATGTCACAACGCAGGGGCTATTCGAGTATCTGCTGCCCAAGATAGTCAATTGCCCCCGCCACACGTTCGTCTCACTCACGCAGCGCCCCGACCGCCTGCCCAAGTTGGACTACCCTGACAACTGGTTTATCGGCCCGACGGTCCACAATCAGCAGGAGGCCGACAAGCGCATTGGCGAACTCCTCGCCAGCGGGGTGACGCACTGCATCGTGAGCTACGAGCCCGCGACCGGGCCGGTGGATTTCCGCCCTTGGCTTTGCGCGGGGCCGTTCCCCCTTGGGCCAATTTCTGAGCATATTCGCCAAACCCGCACAATCTGCGGCATCATCGCGGGGGGCATGAGTGGGCCGGGCGCGGTGCCTGCTAATCCCGACTGGTTCCGCCGCGTGCGCGACGACTGCGCTGAGGCTGGCGTGCCCTTCTATTACAAGCAAGGCCCTGACGATTCGGGGCGTGCGTTCACCCACATGCCCGTGCTCGACGGGCGGCAGTATCTCGAACTGCCGTGGGAACTGCCGGTGAGGAAACAGAAGTCACCAGTTACCAGTGAACAGGAGGCTGAGGCGTGAGCGAGTGTGAGGAAATCTACGTGCTGGCGGCGAGGACGTCCCTCTCCCCCGACCCGGACGCCACCCACTACTACGGGCCGCCCGGCCTCTTTCCCCCGCGTGCCCGTCGGGTGTTCGTCTCCTGCACGTTCACATGGGACAAGCCCCGCGCGCAATGGCTGGCCGAACAGTGGCGGGCCGCGCTGCCCGAAGCCGAAGTTCTTGTCGGCGGGCCAGCGTACGGCGATCCCGGCGGCGAGTTCGTGCCGGGCAAGTTTCTCCGCGAGGGCTGCACAATCACGACGCGCGGGTGTCCGGGCTGTGCTTCGCCCTGCCTTGTCCCGAAGCGAGAGGGCGGGTTTCGCTGCCTCACCATCAAGCCCGGCTGGATCGTTCAGGACAACAACCTGCTCGCCGCACCCCGCGCCCACGTCGAGGCCGTGCTGGACATGCTGGATGAGCAGCGGAAGGCGGCGACCTTCTCCGGCGGTCTGGAAGCGCGGAGGCTCCTCAAGATGTCATGGTTTGTCGAACGCCTCGCCCAGATGCGCGTGTATGAGGCGTGGCTGGCCTATGACTCGCCGCCGGAACGGGAGCCTGCGCTTGCGGCGATTGCACTGCTCCGGCGCATAGGACTGCGGCAGCGGCAGACGCGGTGCTACGTTCTGGTCGGGCGCGACGGGGACACCGTGGACGAGGCCGAGAGACGGGTGCGTGAGGTGTTCGACGCGGGTGGCCTGCCGTTTGCCATGCTCTGGCGGGATGAGAACGCACAGATGCGGCACGAACCTGAATGGCGCGCGCTGGTGCGGAAGTGGACGCGCCCGGCGGCGATGTTTGCAAGCGAAAGGACAAGGGCGTGAGCGAGGACGGATACACAACGGAGCGGGTGGCTGGCGGCGGAGGGGGTGGGATTCGAACCCACGATGCACCTGAGTGCATAGTCAATTTGGAGTTGAACGCCTTCGACCTCTCGGCCACCCCTCCCCTCAATACAACGGGGAAGGTCCGACTTGCGCCTCGCCATGACGCAGCAGTCTCGCCTTCCCCGCTATGCACTTCGGTGCGTCCAACTCCAATGCCATTATGACGGGTTGCCACAACGGTGTCAAGAAGAAAAAGAGAATGATAGAAATCATCCAGGGCGAGTGCAGGGAGGTCATGCGCGGCATGGCGGAGGGGAGCGTCCATGTGGTCGTGACCTCGCCGCCGTACTGGGGCCTCCGCGATTATGGCATCCCGCCCAGTGTGTGGCTGAACCACCACGACA
>DATLAK010000116.1 GCA_035527535.1 Armatimonadota bacterium | reverse complement strand
CTCGGTGACGGCAATGGAGCCGTGCTGCCCCACCGCGCCGAAGCGCTGCTTGAATCCCCAGCGTTCCTTCAATTCAGCGAAGGTGGCGCTCGTGAACACTGACTCCTGGTCGGTGATGATGTACTTGGGCGCGCCGCAGCGGGCAAAGGCTGATTCGAGCGCGGTCGTTACCCAGCCCCTTCGACTGCGCTCAGGACAGGCGGCGTTGGGGCCGTCCAGCCCTTCGACGTAGCTCAGGACAGGCGCGCAGGTCGTGGTCACCATGCGCGAGTAGTGATCTATCCCGACCAGGACCCACGTGGGCCAGATATGCCAGCGTCGCCGTGCAAGCCGCAGGCGAGGTCGTAGGCGGAATGCGCAGCTCACCAACTGAAGGTGAGGGCGGCTGAGACGCCCGTGTTAGGCGGCATTCCCCCGTCACGGTAGCGCACTTGCACCCCGACCGGGGCCTTGACGGTGCCGGCGATGACCTCCCAGCCGATCCGCGTATTGCTGTCGAAGCGAACCCCGTAGCCGAGGTCCACGTCTTTGTCAACCAGCCAGCCGATCCCCGCCCCGAGGTAGCTCTTGCCGTCGCGGCTGCGAACCGCGCGCCCGATGGTAGCCGCCCACGTGGTAACGTCAACCTTGGCGGCGGCCCGCGCGGGCCCCGGCTGCGGCGGCGTGTAGAAGACGGTGGCGTCGTAGAGACCCAGCTCCACGCTGGTGTACCAGTTGCGCGGGGCCAGGTGGAAGTAGCTGATGGCCCAGCCGGGATCGGGGTCGAAGTCGGGCGTCTTCTCGGTGATGAGGTAGGCGCCGAGACCGACCTGGTCAATGGCCTCGGCCTGCTTGGCGCAGGCGCACCCGGCGGCCAGCGCGATGATGAGAACGGCAAGCGCGATCTTCACGGTTTGCGGCCTCCCTAGTTGTTTTGCCTCGCCCTACGTTTCGCTGCAAGCGATTGGATTCCTGCGCGATCATCCTTCGAGGAGCAAGATCCGCCGGAGCTGGGGCGCCAACCCCTGGGCCATCATCTGGAAGCCGACGTTGGAGGGATGCGCGCCATCGCTGTAGGCGAGATCCGCGCCGAAGGGGATGAGCGCGTTGCCGTCTATGAAATGGAGGTTTCGGTCGCCCGCGCGCCGGGCCCGTAGGTAGCCTCGCATGACTATGTCGCGCAGCTCTTCATGCCGGCGCATCCCCTCCGCCGCGAGACAGTCTTCGGTGAACACCACTCTGCTCAGCAGGGCGATCGGCGTCTGCGGGTGGGCCGCGCGCAGGATGCGGACAAATCGTGGCAGGGTATGGCGTAGGCGCGCGGCGTCGGCGTTGGCCACGTAGTCGAGGACGTAGAGTCGGGCGTTGATCTGAGCCACCAACCGCGCCATCTCGGGCTCTCCCCGGCCGTTCCCGGAGAACCCCAGGTTGATGGTTTCCAGGTTGAGCATGCGACCCAGGATGGAGACGAAGTCCGCACCCGGATTGTGGGCGCAGCCGCCCTGGGTGATGGAGGTGCCGTAGAAGACGACTGGTTGGTCGTGAGCGAGCGGACTGGGGGGTGCCAAGCAAGCGCCGCGAGAGACGCCAAGCTCGAGCATCTCCAGGCCGTTGTAGAGCGGCAGGTAGAGGGCATAGTCCCGCATGCTCGCGGACCTGCCGCTGAAGATCTCACGCTCGAACTCCAGTGCGTCAACCTCGGGAAAGGCCACGCCCGCGGGGCGCATATTGTAGGGAGCGCCCGCGTATAGGGCGAGGCCGCTGTGTCCGCTCGTCGGCATATGGGCAAAGGGCACCCGTTCCTGCAGCTTGGCGCGCACATGCATGCGGGTGGTGTCGCTGCGAAAGCACAGGTTCGCTCCCGCCGGACATTGCGCCAGCGCCCACACCGCATCGCGCACCTGCCCCTGTGCCTGCACCGGCAGGCGGCAGAAGCTTCGTCCGTTCTGCTCGTACCACCACAGACCGCGCACGGCTAGCCGTGCGTCGGTGGCGGCTAACCACTGCACGGCGCCGTCGTCGCCCGAGCGCGCCCTACCGCCGTCGCTGCTCACCCGCTTGGCCACAGACTCGCACCTCCCGAACTTCGTTCCCGGCGTAGGATTCCTGCTGCCTTCGCTACCGCACCTGCGTTCATCACCACAAGCGACCGGTTCGGGGGTTCCCAGCCCCCCGATCGACAAGTCGCACGCCGGGAGGGCGCCGCGCTCCTAGCGAGTATCCCGCGGCTAGGCCGTGGCGGTCGCTTGTGACCTAGCCACTTATCGTCCATCGCGCCCGCCCGGCGCTCCCGCCTCCCCCGCGAGAACTTCACGCACCGCTTGCAGCACCCGCCGCTGCGCCGCCGCGAGCGGCCCCGGCACCGTGCAGCCCGCGGCATTGACGTGGCCGCCGCCGCCCAGATGCAAAGCGACTTCCCCGACGTCGGTCGCGCCCTGCGAGCGCAGGCTGACCCTGACCGCGCCGTCGGGGAGCCCGATGAAGAGCGCCGCGACCTGCGCCGCCCTCACCGCGCGCAAGTAGTCTATGATGCCCTCGGTCTCGTCGGGGGGGCTGCCCGCGCGGCGGAAATCGTCCGGGGTGAGGGTGGAGAAGACGACGCGCGCGTCGTCCGCCTGGCGCATGCGCCCCAAGGCGATCCCCAGCAGCTTGCTGGCGGAAAAGGACTTGCTCTCGTACACTTCGCGGTAAACGCGCACGGGGTTGGCGCCTGCGCGCACCAGGCGCGCGGCGATGCGCAGGGCGCGGGGGGAGGTATTGGCGTAGCAGAAGCGACCGGTGTCGGTGATGATGGCGGTGTAGAGGCAGGTGGCGATGTCGTCGTCGAGCGGCACGCCCAAGCCGACCAGCAGGCGGTAGATCATCTCCCCGGTGGCGGCGGCGGTGGGGTCCACCCAGCGCAAGTGGCCGAACGCCTTCTCGGTCGCGTGGTGGTCAATATCTATGATGGTGCAGGTCGGCCCCAGCTTGGGCCCCAGCCCGCCAATCCGGTCGAGGCCGTCGGCGTCCACCGCGATGGCGAGGGTGGGTGGCCGCGGCGGGGGCTCAGCCGCGACGCGCGCCGCGCCAGGCAGGAAGCGATAGGTGGCGGGCACGGGATCGGCGCACAGGGGAAAAGCCCGCAGCCCTGCTCGTTCCAGGCCCAGGGCGAGGCCGAGCATGGAGCCCAAGGCGTCGCCGTCGGGGTTGACGTGGGTCAGCACCAGACAGCGGTCATGACGCCGAATCGCGGTCGCTATGGTCTGAATCATCCGGGGAGGGCGGGGACTCACGCTTCACCTGGTCGAGCAGTTGGTAGATGCGCGCGCCGTGGGCGAGGGAGACATCGTGGCGGAACTCGAGGTCGGGCACATAGCGCAGGCGCAGGTGGCGGCCGATCTCACGGCGCACGAAACCGGTGGCGCGCTCCAGCACCTCCAGGGTGGCGCGGGCCTCATCGTCGCTGCCGAAGACGCTGACGAAGACGCGCGCGCGGCGCAGGTCCGGGGTGACCTCGACGTCGGTGATGCTGACCATGCCGATGCGGGGGTCTTTGAGCCCGCGCCCGATGATGCGGCTGATCTCCTCCCGCAGCAGTCGCGCTGCGCGCTCCTGGCGCTGGACGGTCATGGCACACCTCACAGCATCTCGATGCGGTAGCTCACCACTAGCGCCCGGGGCTCCGACTCCACCAGGTCAATTGCTTTCTCCAGCACCGCGTGCACGAACGCCTGGTCGTTGGCTACCGCGCACAGCGCGAGGGTGGACCGGTGCGACGAATCGAGATGGTCAACCTCCGCCGCGGCGAGGTTGAAGCGCGCGCGCAGGCGATCGAGTAGCCCCTTGATCACCTGGCGCTTGTCCTTGAGCGTACGGCCGTCGGTGACCTCGAGTTCGACCGTGCCGGCGCCGATGAACCACATGGCGTGACCGCCTGGGGGCGCGCTGCGCGCTCCCACCTTCGCCGTCCGCAGCCGCCGCGGGGAGCGCGCCTACACCACCTCGCGGCGCACCTCGCGCACGGTGAAGCCCTCGATGACGTCCCCGGGCTCGAAATCGTTGAAGCCGGCGATGCCGATGCCGCACTCGAAGCCCGCACTCAGCTCGCGCACGTCGTCCTTGAGGTGACGCAGGGAATCGAGCTTGCCCTCGCGGATCATCTCTCCACCTCGAAGCACGCGCACATCGGCGCCGCGCTGCAACGTGCCCTCGGCGATGTAGCAGCCGGCGATGGTGCCCAGGCGCGAGATCCTGAACAGCGCGCGCACCTCGGCGCGTCCCAGCAGCACCGTCTCGTACTCGGGCGCGAGCATGCCCGTCATCGCCGCTTTGACGTCGTCGAGCAGGTCGTAGATCACCTGATAGATGCGCACGTCCACGCCTTGCTCCTGGGCGACCTCGCGCGCCGCGGACTCGATGTTGACGTGGAAGCCGATAATCACCGCCCGCGACGCCTGCGCGAGCATGACGTCGGAATCGGAGATGTCGCCGACGCCGGCGTGGAGCAGGCGCACCCGCACCTCGGGGTGCTCGATGCTGCGCAGCGACTCGGAGATCGCCTCCACCGAGCCCTGCACGTCGGCCTTGAAAATGACATTGAGTTCCTTGACCTCGCCCGCCTGGATGCGCTGGTAAAGGTCCTCCAGGCTCAGGCGGCTGGCGGTCTGCATCCGGTCGGCGCGGTGCCGCTCCTGGCGCGAGGAGGCGACTTGTTTGGCGCCGCGCTCGCCCTCGATCACCTCCACTAGGTCGCCGGCCTCGGGCACGGAGTCGAAGCCCATGATCACCACCGGCGCCGCCGGCCCCGCCTGCTCCAGCGCCGACCCGGTATCGTCGAGCATGGCGCGCACCTTGCCTACCGCCAGACCCGCAACCACCGAGTCGCCCGTGCGCAGCGTGCCGCTGCGCACCAGTGCTGTCACCAGCGGCCCCACGCGCCGGTCCAGCTCCGCTTCGATAACGGTCGCGGTGGCGGGAGCGCTGGGATCACCTTTCAGTTCCTGCATGTCGGCAACCAGCAAGATCAGGTCCAGCAACTGCGGAATGCCGGTGCCGTTGAGCGCCGAGATATTCGCGAAGACGGTATCGCCCCCCCACTCTTCGGGTGTCAGCCCCTGTTCCGCCAGCTGCTGGCGCACGCGGTCCGGGTTGGCCTGCGGCCGGTCTATCTTGTTGACCGCGACGATGATGGGCACGCCCGCCGCCCGCGCGTGGTTGATGGCTTCGATGGTCTGGGGCATGACGCCGTCATCGGCGGCCACCACCAGCACCGCGATGTCAGTGACATTGGCGCCGCGCGCGCGCATGGCGGTGAACGCCTCGTGTCCCGGGGTGTCAACGAAGGTGATACCGCGGTCGTTGACCTGCGCCCGGTAGGCGCCGATGTGCTGGGTGATACCGCCCACTTCCTGCTCGGTGACGCGCGTGTTGCGGATGGCGTCGAGGAGCGTGGTCTTGCCGTGGTCAACGTGCCCGAGCACGGTGACCACCGGCGGACGCGGCGCCAGGCGGGCGCTCGGCGCCTGCGCCTCGGCCGCCTGCAGCGCTTCGGTGGTGGGCTCCTCGATGGTGACCTCGCGCCCGAGCTGGGCGCCGATGCGGGCGAGCAGTTCCGGCTCGATGATCTTGTTGAGGCTGGCGACGATGCCCATGTCGAGCAGCGCGTCCAGCAGGCGCGCGGGCTCGGTCTGCAGCAGTCCCGCGAAGTCCCGGACCGACATCGGCACCGACACGCTTACGGGCTGGCGACTGGGCTTGGGTTTGGCGGCTTCCTGCTCGGGCTTGGGCTTGACCCGCGCCCGGCGCCGGATGGTAGGCAGCCGCCGCGGCGGAACGCGCAGCCGCACCGGGGTCTGGAGCGCGCCCGCGCCCACTTCCCTGGGGCGACGTTGCTCAGTCGCGCGCAGCAGCGGCGCGACCACCTTACTGACCTTGGGTTCGGCGGCCCGCTTGGGAGCGGCGGGCGTGGCCGCCGGCGCGTGCTTGGGCTTGACTGCCCGCCCCTCGCGCTCGACCGCCTTCCCCGCCAGGGCCGCCTTCGAGATCTTGCGCACCACCGGCGGGGCTTCGACGGCAGGTGCTTGCGCCGGTGCGGTCGGCGCGGCGGCGGCGGCTGGCGCCGCGGGCGGAGCGGCCGCCTCCAACCGCGCCTTGATCTTGGCGCCCTGCCCCACCTTGTCGGCGACTCGTAGGACGTCCGCGTCCTTGAGGTTGGAGCTCACGGTGCGCACGCGAATGCCAAGCTCGTCCAGCGTCGCCTTGAGCTTCGGCAGGGGCATTCTCAGCTCTTTGGATAGCTCGATAACCTTCATATCTGCTCGCGGCAGCGGGCGCGTTGGCCGCCTGGCTGCGACGCGTCTAGCCGGCGCCCGCCTCCGGCCCCGGGGGTGCGCCCGCGGCCTGCATCATCTGCTGCGCGGCCTGCACCGGCAGCGGCTGACCCAGCGCGCGCGGCAGGGCCTGCTTGCGCACAGCCGCATCAACGCATTCCCGGCGCCGGCACACGTATGCTCCGCGCCCCGCCGCCTTGCCGGTGGGATCCACCCCGATCTCGCCCTCCGGCGTGCGCACCACCCGCATCAGCTCCGATTTCGGCTGCACCGTGCGGCATGCGACACACCGCCGCAGCGGAACATGGCGCCCCATCGGCGATTCCTTCTCCGCCTCAATCGTCCCGTTCATCGGCGGCAGCGGCCGCTGCCAGATCCGACCCCTGGCCGGCCTCCGGCGCGGACGGTGCAGCCGCCTGCTCGGGGTCCGATGACTGCTCGTCGCTCGTCGCCGCGCCCACCGCCGCTGGTGCCGCAGCCTGGTCAGAGACCGGCTCTCCCGCCTCAGGTTCACGGGCCTCGGCGGCCTCCTCCGCAGCGGTGTCAGGCGCAGGCTTCTCCTGGTGTTCGATCCCGATCAGGAACTCGGCGGGCGTCTCGCCCACTTCCTCGGCGCCGACCAGCCCCTCTGCCTGCTCGCCCTCCTCGCCGGGCGCGGCGATGCGCACCCGCGCCTCCTCTTCGGCGTACAGCGCCTCTTCCATCTCGGCGATCTGAGATTCGCTGCGGATATCTATGCGCCAGCCGGTGAGGCGCGCCGCCAGCCGCACGTTCTGTCCTTCCTTGCCGATGGCCAGCGACAACTGGTTGTCGGGGACGATGACGGTCGCGGTCTTGTGGTCCTCGTCCACGCGCACTTCGTTGACGCGCGCGGGGCTGAGGGCGCTACCCAGGTAACGCGCCATGTCATCGCTCCAGCGCACGATGTCTATCTTCTCCCCGCGCAGCTCGTCCACCACCGACTGTACGCGGCTGCCGCGATGCCCGACGCACGCGCCCACGGGGTCAACATTCTCCTGGCGCGAGTGCACCGCGATCTTGGAGCGCAGACCCGCCTCGCGCGCGATCGCCTTGATCTCCACCACGCCGTCGTGGACCTCGGGCACCTCGAGCTCGAACAGCCGACGCAGCAGCCCCGGATGGCTGCGCGACACCAGCACGTGCGGCGTCTTGGTGGTGCGCTTGACCTCGACCACATAGACCTTCAGGCGCTCCCCGAAGCGGCAGGAGTCGGAGGGCACCTGCTCCGACGCCGGCAGCAGCGCCTCGATCTTGCCCACGCCGATGAACACCGATCGCCCCGAGCGCCGCTGGACGATGCCGGTGACGACCTCACCCGCGCGGTCCGCGAACTCGGAGAAGATGATCTCGCGCTCCGCCTCGCGGATGCGCTGCACTACTACCTGCTTGGCGGTCTGGGCGGCGATGCGCCCGAAGTTCTCCGGCGTGACCTCGATGTCCAGACTCTCCCCCACCTGGATGCCGTCGTCGAGCTTGCGCGCCTCCTCGATCGCCATCTCGACGTGGGGGTCCTCGACCTTCTCCACCACCAGCTTGCGCGCGTAGATGCTAGCGCGCGAGTCCTCCCAGTCAATCTCGACGTGGATCTCGCCCGCCGAGCCGTAGTGCTTGCGATAGGCGGAGACCAGAGCCGCCTCGAGGATCTCCTCGAGCGTCGCCAGCGGGATGTCCTTTTCCTTCTCTATGTCTCGTAGGGCCTGTACGAAATCCATGTTCATCGCCCCACGCTCCTTAACGCTAAAGAGTGGGAGCAGTCCCACTCTTCGGTCGCGTGCGCTAACAGCCGACTACCCTCGGAGTATAGCACATTACGTCGGCCTTGACAAGGTTGCCAGCCCTTCATCCGCGTGCCCTTCATCCTGGCTCGGATGGCGTTGACTGAACGCCTCGCATTTCTCCCACAGCCGGTCCCTCAGGCTCGCCCACGGCGCTGCGGAACAGCAGGCACCACCCGGTGGCGTCGGTGAAGGCATCCTCGATGTCGCGGGTGCTCAAGCCCCGGGCGTACATCTCGATCACCAGTTGCCGGAGCACCTCGCGGTGGTCGCCCCGGACGCGATTGGCGGACCGAAGCGGAGGCGCCGGATGATCCGCAGAACGTCGCCAAGACGCTGCAAGGGGCACCAAGGCAGACACCTGGCAAACATGTCGTGGCGCTGGAAGCTCCCGTGGTGCAGGCCCCGCAGGCGTGGTTTGGATTCGGGAGGCAGCGCACGCCGCGGGCTACGGGAGGCCCATATCAGGTGAGGGAATCTACTCCGGCGTAGCGGTACCGCGGTGCGGTTGCGGCGATCGCCAGGTACCGGTCAATGTCGCTGGCAAGCGTCCACGACTGTTCGACCGCGGTGATCTCCCTGGCAGCGGTATCGGGGTTGGACTGCGCAAGATCCAACAGGCGGGGCTCCGCCATGGCGACGCCGACATAATCGCAGATGATGAGCACCGTCGGGCGCCGGATTGCTTCCGGATTGACTCTGGTCACGACCGCGGTTTCTCCGGTGTTCAGCCGGACCGCGCTCCCGACCGGGAAAAGCCCCACTGATCTGATGAACGCGCGCACGAGATCGGGATCGAAGCCCCTCCCCGACTGCTCGAGGATGGTACGCATAGCTTCCTGATGCGGGATTGCCCCGTGGTAAGGGCGCGCGCTGGTCATGGCGTCGTAGACGTCGGTAATGGCGACGACGCGGCCGGCGAGCGAGATGCGGCCCTTTGCCAGGCCGCAGGGGTAGCCACTGCCGTCCAGGCGTTCGTGGTGCTCGCCGATGGCGCTCAGCGCCGCCTCGGGTATGTCGTGAGACGATCCCGCAATCTGAATCCCGGCCAGCGGATGCTGCCGGACCAGTTCCCACTCTCGGCCATCCAAGGCCCCCGGCCTGTGCAGCAATTCGGCGGGCAGGCGCACCTTTCCGATGTCGTGCAGCAGCGCTCCCAGCCCGATGTGTTCGGCCACGCCCGCCGCGTCGGTTTCCTGCGCCAGCATGACGGCCAGCACGCAGCTATTGATGGAGTGAGTATAAGTGTAGTTGTCGGTGCTCTTGAGGCGCACGAGACTGGCCAGAGCGGTCTGGTTGCGGCGCAAGCTGGCGATGACCGCGCGCACCGCATTCCGCGCCGGCCGCAGTTCCAGGGCACGCCCCGCGCGGGATTCCTCGATGAGGTCGGCGAATCGGCGCATCGCCTCGGAGCGGATGGCCCGGGCCGCGGCGATCTCGCCAGCGAAAGGCCGGATCTCTTCCGGGGGCGGCAAGTCGGCCAGCGGGTCGCTGACAAGGGGGGGTGAAGCCGCCTCAGGTGTGGGCACGCCTTCGGCGGGTGGTCGCGCAATCCCAAGCGCGCGCTGGCGTTGGGCGATGGCCGCGGCTAGTGCGGGGGGCGCATAATCGGAGAAGATGACGTCGCTGCGGAGCAGCCGCTCGAGCTGCGCTTGAGTCGCTACGCGCTCGCCACGCGCAAACAGCAGCACCCGCTCGGTGAACGCGTGGCACGGCATGACGCGACCGATCGCCAGAGCCGGCGCGGCCGGTCTCGCGCTCTCTTCAGTTGTGCGGGCCGAATCTGCATCGTCGAACGGCATCGAGGTCCGTCCCCCCAGGTCCGAATGCATGCCCCAGGCTCGTATCACCACCCGCGCAGGCGAGTGCGTCACTACTCCGTATTCCACGTTCACAGCGTGTTTCTGACTCGTTACCACAGTTAGCGATCTCTGCATGAAGAATGCAATACTCAAGGGAACAGGGAAGGAAGGTCAGATTGGTGGAAGCACCAGCGGATCCGGGGTTGAGAGCGGCCCGGTTCGGCCACGACTTCGCCCAGAGTCTCCGCCAGTCCCAGCGGTTCGTCGGGCAGCCCAGCGACAATCGCTGGCAGGCTGAGGCGCGCTCCAGGGACGGGCTATTCGTTCCGTATCGGGATGGTGGGCCGTGCAGGACTCGAACCTGCCGCCCCCGGATTAAAAGTCCGGTGCTCTAACCTGATGAGCTAACGGCCCACCTTGGCAGAGTTTAGCACGGCTCCCGGGGTCGGTCAACGCTGGGTGGGGGGGGCGCTCGCTTGGTTCCCCCGCCACAGGTGCTGTCCGATCCAGCCGCCCATCGCCGCCGCCAGCAGGATAAGAAACCCGCCCAGCGCGATCAACGGGTGATAGAGTGCCGCCGGCACAGGTCTGGACCCGGTGGTCAACATCAGGCCCAGGCACGCCGCGACCGCCACCACCGCCCACAGCGCAGCGCGCTTTTGCGCCGCGACGCCGATCACCAGCCCGGCGGCGAAGCTCGCCGCGGCCAGCCACAGCACCACCGCCACCAGGTGGTGACCCTGTGAAAGCAGCAGCGCCTCGCGCACCGCCGGCCCGGGCAGCGGAGCCATCTCACCTCCGTACAGTCCATTGGTTGGTCGCTCGCGCTCGCACCATACAGCCGATGCAGCGGTGAGCACTGTCACCGCCACCGGCAAGCGTGCGATCGCAATCGCAGATGCAGACCTGCTCAACGTCAGCCGCTCCCGCCGTCTGCTCAGGACAAGGATTTCGACTTCGGCCCGGCGGCGCGTCATACCTGCCGCGGGCCCGAGTTTCGCCGGCGCATGATCTCGCCCTCGCCGCGGCCGAGCAGGTTCCTGCGATGTAAGATAGGTGGTGCGGGCTTCGGGTTGGAGGGGCAGGTCGGTCGAGCATGCTCCACACTGATGCGGCAGGTTCGGCCTGCGGAAGGTCGAGGGCTGAGGCAACTGGCGCCCAATCATCTTACGCCGTCAAGAGGAGGAGGCCGGCATCGCACGCGGAAACCTAAGGGTGACCGGGGTTGCTCCCGCGATGCGAGCGCAGGTGCAGCAGCCCCGCAAAGGAGACGCTGCATCGTGGACGTGAACCTCTTCCTGGCTTGCCGCAAGGATAACGACCTGTATGGGGTGCTGAAGGCCAACGGGGTCCCCTGCAGGCGCTTCGTCAGCCCCAGCCGCGCCGTCCAGGCGGCTCCGGAGGGCGCGGGGGTGATGGTGCTGGCAGACGGTTACCCGCAGGTCGCAACCCCGATACCTCGCGGCCTCTACGCCGCGGCCGCGAAGAAGAAACAGCGGATGTATGTCGAGTTCCCCGCCGCGCTGCCCGGGGCAGCCATGGCGGCGCCGCGCGAGACCACGTGGGAACGCGCCGTCGTCGCCTCCGACGCGTTTGCGCCCGGCCTGGAGCGGCTGCGCATCGTGGCGATTCACGGCTGCCGGTTCGTCCCCGCGCACGCAGAGAACCCGCACCTGGTCGTCGCGCGCGTGGCCGGATTCGACCACGCCGTCTACGGCCTGCCGCCCGAGGTCTTCCCAATCCTCTACGAGCATGAGTGCGGCAGCCTTCTGGTATCCACGACCAAGCTCAGCCAGTTCGTGACCGCCCGCTACGCGCCGGTCGAGGCGTGGCGGACCGTGTGGCAGTGGATTCTGGGCTGGGTCACGGGCCAGACGCCCGCTGCAGCCCTGAACTGGATTCCGTCGGTGCGCCCTGCATACGGGTCGAATGACGCCCTGCCCGAGGAGGTCGAGATGCAGGCCTTCCGCCGAGGGGCGGAGTGGTTCTGGAAGTCCAAGCTATTCGTACATCCGGACTGGGAGAAGAGCGTGCAGCGCAGGCTCGGGCGGTGCGCCGCGGAGCCCGACTCGCCTGACGCGCTGCGGCTGGAAGCACCCGTCGAATGTCCCGTCGGCGACGGCTCCCACGGCATGCTGGAGGGCGCCAGCGCCAAGATCCATGCCGACGGCTCCCAGGACTGGAGCGGGTCGCTGCGCAACGATTGTATCGGCGAAGGCTCCATGGCCATGGCCTTCAGCGGGACCATCTCGCGCCGGGCCGAGGACCTCGCCGTCGCGGCTAATCTGAGTGACTACATCTACTTCACTTCGCCCATCGCCCAGGGCCCGCGCGCCGATCCGGCGAGCGCGGACTACGGCCTGCTCCATTGGTTCGCGGCACTGGGCAGCCAGGGCGTATATTACGGCGATGACAACGCGCGCTCGATGCTCGGCACCATCGCGACCTCCGCGCTGCTGCGCGCCGACCGCTGGGACGAGGGGCTGCTGAAGTGCATGCTGGCGAACTTGCGGACGACCGGCCCGCTGGGCTTCCGCAGCGACCGCCTGGACCAGCAGCCGCTGCAAGCGAACGGGTGGCGGCACTACTGGACCGACGCCCGCACGCACTTCGCGCCGCACTACGAGAGTTGGCTCTGGGCGTGCCTGCTGTGGGCATACGCGCGCACCGGCTTTGAGCCGTTCCTCGAACGGCCGCGGACCGCCATCCGGCTGACCATGGAGGCTTACCCCCACCAGTGGCGGTGGACGAACGGCATCCAGCAGGAGCGCGGGCGGATGCTGCTGCCCTTGGCGTGGCTGGTGCGCGCCGACGACACTGACGAGCACCGACAATGGCTGCGATCAATGGCGCAGGACCTGCTCAACGGCCAGGATGCATGTGGAGCGATCCAAGAGGAAGTAGGCTCACCCGGCACGGGCAGATACGAGCCCCCCCGCTCGAACGAGGAATACGGCACCCGCGAGGCGCCGCTCATCCAGACCAACGGCGATCCGGCGTGCGACTTGCTCTACACCACCAACTTCGCGTTCGTCGGGCTGCACGAGGCGGCGGCGGCGACGGGCGAACCGCTATACGCGGAAGCCGAGGAGCGGCTCGCGAAGTTCCTGTGCCGCATCCAGGTGCGTTCGGAGCGGCATCCCGAGCTCGACGGCGCGTGGTTCCGCGCCTTTGACTTCAGGCGCTGGGAGTACTGGGCGAGCAGCGCGGACCTCGGCTGGGGGGCGTGGAGCATCGAATCCGGATGGACGCAGGCGTGGATCACCTCCATCCTCGCGCTGCGGCACATGGGAACATCGCTGTGGGAGCTGACGGCGAGCAGCGCCATCCGCAAGCATCTCCGGGAACTGGTGGCGGTGATGCTCCCGGAGTGCCTGCCCCCGGCCGCCGCGGCATAGGGTGACGCTCTCCACGGGGCGGCGCTGCTTTCCCGGCTCTCCGCGGCGACGCGCCGCACGACGAGCTGGATATCGGCCCCGGCTGCGAGGTGACAAGATGAGTGCGTTCGGCGACCAGGCGCAGCAGTACCTGGGCAACCTGCTGGAGGACGTGCTGCCGTTCTGGCAGCGGCACTCGCTGGACCGCGAGTGCGGGGGGTACTTCACCTGCCTCGACCGCAAGGGGGAGGTCTACGACACCGACAAGTTCGTCTGGCTTCAGGCGCGCCAGGTTTGGACCTTTTCCATGCTCCACAACCGGCTGGAGCGCCGGCCCGAATGGCTCGACATCGCACGCCTCGGCGCCGACTTCTTGCGCGAGCACGGCATGGATGCCGAGGGCAACTGGTACTTCGCCTTGGACCGACAGGGCCATCCCCTGGTCCAGCCCTACAACATATTCTCCGACTGTTTTGCGGCCATGGCGTTCAGCCAGTATGCGCTAGCCACGGGCGACGAGGTCGCGAAGCGGATTGCGCTGCAGACGTATCACAACGTCTGGCGCCGCAAGGACGACCCCAAGGGGAGATACTCGAAAGCGGCGCCGGGCGCGCGCCCGCTCAAGCCCTTCGCCATACCCATGATACTGTCCAACCTGACCCTGGAACTGGAGTGGCTGCTCGATGACCAGGAAGCGGCGCGCCTGATAGACAAATGCGTGGAAGAAGTCATGACCCGGTTCGTTGACCGCGAGCGGGGCCTGGTATTCGAGCACGTGTTCGCGGATGGATCCCACTGCGACTGCTTCGACGGCCGGCTCATCAACCCGGGGCACGGCCTGGAGGGCATGTGGTTCATCATGGAGGTCGCCGCCCGCAAGCAGGACCGACGGTTGATTGACACTTGCGTTGATCTTGCGCTGCGCATCGCCGACTTCGGCTGGGACCGACAGTACGGGGGGATCTTCTATTTCCTCGATGCAGAGGGCAAGCCTCCCCAGCAGCTCGAGTGGGATCAGAAGCTGTGGTGGGTGCACCTGGAGGCGCTGATCGCAATGGCGATGGGCTACCAGCTGACGGGCCGCGAAGAGTGCCGGGAATGGTACGAGAAGGTGCACGAATACGCCTGGCGACATTACCCGGACCCGCCCCACGGCGAATGGTTTGGCTACCTCAATCGGCGCGGGGAAGTGCTCCTGGAGGCGAAGGGCGGCAAGTGGAAAGGGTGCTTTCACGTACCCCGGGCGCTTTACCGGTGCCACCGGTTGTTGGCGATGATGGAGGGCGCCTGAGCCGCGCAGGCAACCAACTGCGAATCGCCCGCGCAGCCGGCGGCGTCAGAACCGGCCCTCCGCCCACCGCTTGCCCAGCGTAGTGCCGTGGGTGGTGAGAGGATCGTGGTCGAGATGGTTACGCTCCAGCATGTCGGCGACGCAGCGCTCCAGTTCGGCTTCCATCTCGTCGGCGCGGTCGGGCTGCCCCGGGGCGAGGTCGTGCAGCTCGTCGGGGTCCGATGACAGATCGTACAGCTCGCGGCGGGGGCGACCATAGAGATCCGGCTCACGCGCCAGGATGAGCTTGCGCCGGTCCCGCAGCAGGCACCACTTGCACTGCCACGTGCATTCCGCGGCGACCACCCGTCCGTTCGGCGGCCCGGGCGTCCCCTCGCCCGTCAGCAGCGCCAGGATGCTTGCGCCCTCCATGGCCGCAGGGGCCTGCGCGCCCGCCGCCTCCAGCAGCGTCGGCGCCAGGCTGACCGTCTCCAGCAGTTCGTCGCGGCGCCGTCCAGGGGCGATGCGCCCCGGCCAGCGCGCGATGAAAGGCAGGCGCAGGTTGCCGTTGTAAAGCCCGTGGTGGTCGAAAAAGATGCCGTGGCGATACATCATCTCGCCGTGGTCGGCGGTGACGACGACCAGCGTGTCATCCGCGACGCCGCCGTCCTCCAGCGCCGACAGCAGGTCGCCTACCGCCTCGTCCACGTAGCGGATACAGGCGTCATAGAGGGCGACGACGTACTCCGCGTCCCGGACCTCGCGCCCGCCCCACAGCCGCCGCGACAGCGGCGCGAGCCAGGTCTCGCTCCACACATCGCCCAGCGGCGCGGTGCGCATGCCCTCCAGGGTGGTGAAGCGCGTCTCGGTGGGATCGCCGTCGTAGTAGCGGTGCCGCAGCCGCGCTGGAGGCTTGTACAGCGTGTGCGTGTCCCAGTAGTGCACGAGCAGAAAGAACGGCTCGCGCGCATGGGCGCGCACCCAGGGGAGGGCGCGGGAGTTGATGCCCTTGCACGACACGCTCAGCCGCAGCGGCGCGCGGTGACTGGGGTCAATGTAGAACTCGTAGCCGCGCGCGAACCACGGCCGCATGGAGTAGAGATTGTCAACCGCGCAGGTGACCAGTCCCGCCTGCTGCAGGTCTTCGGTGAAGAAGGGGCTGGCGGCGGGCAGCGCCTCCGCCCCGCCGTGGGAGATCACGCCGTGGGTGAGGGGATACTGGCCGCTGTAGATGGTGGCGAACGAAGGCTGGGTGGGGATGGCCGGCGTGAACCAGCGATCGAGCACCACCCCCTGGCGCGCGAGGGCGTCCAGGTTAGGGCTGGTGTCGCGCGGGTAGCCGTAGCAACCGAGGTGGTCCGCCCGCAGGCTGTCGAGAGCGATGAGTAGTATGTTCATGTGGAAGAGTGGAAGGTGAGGCGGCGGCATCTGCCGGCGTCCCGGGGAATGCTACTTCGGCGGGCGAGGGTGGATTCCTGCCAGCACACTTTGGGCTGTCGGCGCAGGAGAGCCGCCGCGGGTCGGAGAATCAACTAAGCAGGCGAAAGGAGGCGCGCAAGCGCATGACCAATACACAACTACTGGCCGCAGCGTTCGTGACGATTGCGGCGCTGGGCCGCAGCCCGGCGCCGGCCCCGTGGCGGCGCAGAGCGACACCGAGGATCCTCAAGTGACGGCGCCCGATACCTACGAGACCCACGCCAAGGGCATTCGCATCCTGCCCGGACAGTGGCGTCCCCACTATCGCTGGGAGCAGATCGCATGGGTCAGCCCCGCCTGGCCGAGCCAGGAATACCTGTGGCTCGACTTCCCCGAGGCGATCTTCACCGACCAGGGGCTGCTCTATCTGAGCGCTGTGAATCCCCCGCTGCCCATGTTGTTTTCGGACCTGCCCAAGGTGGAGTGGCGCGAGACGCCCGAGGGCATGACCTTCGAGCGCGAGCTCCCCAACGGCGTGCGCTTTGGCGGCAGCGTCACCCGCAAGGACCCCTCGACCGTCGCGCTCGAGCTTCACCTCACCAACGGCAGCGACCAAGCGCTTACCCGCATCAGCCTCCAGACCTGCTTGTTCCTGCGCGGCGTCAAGGAGTTCTCCGACTTCGCGCGCGACAACAAGTTCGTGCATGTCGCCGACTTGGGCTGGATCACCCTGACCCAGGCCCGCACCATCAAGCGCGAGGGCGCGCCCTATACCATCGGCTTCCGGGGCAAGGGCGAACCGGTGGCGGATTCGCCGGTCATCGTCTGCGTCTCCAACCAGACGCCCCGGCTGGTGGCGATGACCTGGTATGACGCGACCGCCTCCATGACCGGGAATCCGGGTCATCCGTGCATGCACGCCGACCCCAGATTCCCCGACCTCGCGCCCGGCGAAACCGCCTCGGTGCACGGCGAGGTCATCTTCTTCGAGGGCGCCCT